>JBFJKG010000032.1:0-10462 GCA_041635075.1 Solimonas sp. | reverse complement strand
CGGATCGGCAGCTCCAGCTCCGGCAGGATCAACTCCTCCAGGCCTGGTCGCCGCGTCGGCCCTTTGGCAATCGCCACCAGGCGCAGGTCTCCAAACTCCAGTTCTTCCAAGGCCTCGAGCGCGGCATTGAGCTGCCCTATGCCGCCATCAATGAACAGGATGTCAGGCGCCTGCACCTCGCCGCCCTTGACGCGTGCAAAGCGCCGCTTCACCGCCTGCTTGATCGCCGCATAGTCGTCGCCGGGCTCGATGCCTTCGATATTGAATTTTCGGTATGCGATCTTGAGCGGCCCGTCTTCATTGAAGACCACGCAGGAGGCCACCGCGCGCTCGCCCATCGTATGCGAGATGTCGAAGCACTCCAGCCTTCGCGGCATCTGCTCAAGATCCAGCGCTCGCTGCAGTTCTACAAAGCGCTCGTCCATGCTGGCGGCCTCGACCAGGCGCGCCGACAAGGCCTGCGCTGCGGTGTTCTGCGCCATGTCCAGCAGCCGCAGCTTGATGCCGCGCTGCGGGTGGCTGAGGTGTATGCGCCGCTCGGCCCTTTGCCCCAGGGCTCGCTCGATCAGCGGCGCGTCTTCCAGCGCATGGCTGACGAGGATCTCGGGTGGCGCCGGCTGTTCCAGGTAGTGCTGGCCCAGAAAGCTTGCAAGAAGCTGTTCGGGAGCCGCATGCGGCGGGTGCCTGGGAAAGTGACTGCGGTGCCCTAGATTGAGGCCGTCGCGCACGCTCATGACTACCAGACAGCTACTCGACGGGTGTGGGGCTACGGCAATGACATCGAGGTCCTCTGCCCCGCCGGTCATCGCCCGGTTCTCGCGGACCCGCTTCAGCGCAGCAATCTGGTCACGCAGCCGCGCGGCGCGCTCAAACTCCAGCGCCTCGGCGGCGGCCTCCATTTCCGTCGCCATTTCTGCGGCCAGCTCGTCACTCCTGCCCTCCAGCAGGCGCGCGGCATTGCGGAGGTCCCGGGCATAGTCTTCGGTCGAGATCAGCCCTACGCACGGCGCCGAGCAGCGTTTGATCTGATGCTGCAGGCACGGACGATCACGGTGCGCGAAGAAGCTGTCCCGGCACGGCCGCAGCAGGAACAGCTTCTGCAGCGTCAGCAGGGTCTCGCGCACGGCCGATGCCGAAGGGAACGGCCCGAAGTAGCGGTCTGCGCCGGTCTTGGTCCCGCGGTAGTAGCTGATCCTCGGGTAGCGATGCGCGCTGAACCGAACGTAGGGATAGCTTTTGTCGTCGCGGTAGATGATGTTATAGCGCGGATTGAGCTCCTTGATCAGCGTTGCTTCCAGCAGCAACGCCTCATCCTCGGTGTGCGTGAGCGTCACTTCCACGCGCCGAATTTGCGACACCATGCTTTCTATGCGCGCGTCGCCACTGGCGCGCAGAAAGTAGGTCGATACTCGCTTCTTGAGATTGCGTGCCTTGCCGACGTACAACAGTTCGTCGCCAGCACCATACATCCGGTACACGCCCGGCTGAGTTGTCAGCTGGGACAGAAATGCCTTTGGGTCGAAGCCCGCCGCCGCATCGTCACTGCGGGTCATCGTCACGCGCCCCGCTCGACCGCTCAGGACTCGGCGCGCATCTCGGCGTTGTCTTCAAGCAGACCGTAGCGCATTGCCATGCGGGTCAACTCAACGTCGTTGTTGACGCTCAGCTTCTCGAACAGCCGGTAGCGATATGTGCTTACGGTTTTCGGCGACAGGTGCAGGCGATCAGAGATGTCCTGCGTGGAGTAACCCTTGGTCACCATCAGCATGACCTGGGTCTCGCGCTGCGAGAGCTGGTCAAAGGGGGAACCGCCGCTGGAGCCCTTGACGATGCTGGCTGCAAGATTGCCTGCGACGTCAGCGGCCACATAGTGACCCCCGCTGTGCACTCGGCGAATCGCAGTCACCACCTCGTCTGCGGCGGAATCCTTGCTGATATAGCCAGCAGCACCGGCCGCCAACATCCGGCTCGGATATGGCTCCTCCAGATGCATCGATACCACGATGATCTTGGTTCCGGGGTATCGCTGGATGGCGCGCCGGGTCGCTTCGAGGCCACCGATGCCGGGCATGTTGATATCCATCAGCACCACATCCGGCGTGTGGGTGCGCATCATCTCCAGCGCCTCTTCGCCGCTGCTCGCCTCCGCCAGTACCTGCATATCGGCGACCTCCTGCAGCACGCGCTTGAGTCCTGCGCGCACAAGGCGATGGTCGTCTACAAGCATGATCTTGATCATTCACAACTCCTGAAAAATCCAATACTGCGGCGAAAACGGTGACAGCTGCGTGCGGCGCGGAAGCATGTCATCAAACAGTCCGATAAGCGTAACAGTGCCCGCTTACCTTCTCCATTGTTCTTTCCATCGTCAGCCCAAGGAAATCATATGGATACCGTAAAGACAGCACTCACCAGCGAGCTCAGCCCCGAGGATATCGGGACCAACACCAGCCACAACCCGCACCTGACCGATCTACTGGGGGCAACGGTATCCCGCCGGCAGGCCCTGCTGGGCGGCCTCTCCGGTAGCGTGGCCCTGTTTGGCGGCCTGTCACTTGCGGGATGCACCGACAGCGATGACACGCAACCGCTTGCGCTGGGTTTTACCGCAGTCCCCAAAAGCACCGCCGACGTGCTGAGCGTCCCGCCTGGCTACACTGCCCGCCCCCTGATCTCCTGGGGGCAGCCCCTGATTGCGGGCCAGGCGATGCCGGCTCACATCTATGATCTAACCTCGGAGCAGCAGAAGAGCGCCATCGGCGATCACCACGACGGCATGTACTACTTTGGACTCGGCGCCGGAAATGCGGTGCCGGGCACCCCGGATCGCAACAACAGCAGCCGCGGCCTGTTGGTGATGAACCATGAAGCGACCACTGAGGATTTCGTCCATCCCGATGGACCCAGCTTCAATAATCTGGATGCCAGCGGCAATCTGACCGACGCCAGCGCGCGTACCGACGCCGAAGAGTGCCTCAAGGAAATGGCCTTGCATGGCGTTTCCATCACTGAACTGGCCAAGGACGCCGGTGGCCAGCTGCAGATCGTGCAGAACAGCCCCTATAACCGGCGCCTGACGGTGATGACCGAGATGCAACTCAGCGGACCGATTACGACCAAGCCTGAACTGACGCGCACCCGGTTCAGCGCACAGCCCGGCAAAACCGACAGGGCGCGTGGCACCCTCAACAACTGCGCCTTCGGCCACACGCCTTGGGGCACGTACCTGACCTGCGAAGAGAACTGGGCCGGTTACTTCGGCCACGCGGGTACGCCCACCGCCGAGCAATCGCGGTATGGGATCGGCTTGCACGGCTTCCAGCAGTTGCGCTGGTACAGCGCACCAGATACCGCGGATCAGCTGCTGTCACGCTTTCAGCTGAACCCTACTGGCGCCACACCGGCTGACGATTATCGTAATGAGGCCAACAACTTCGGATATATAGTTGAAGTTGATCCGTATGATCCGACCTCAATACCAAAGAAGCGCACGGCGCTGGGTCGCATGGGTCACGAGGGGTGCTGGCCCTCGTTCCGCGCCGGGCGTCGGATGGCGTTCTATATGGGGGACGACAACCGCAACGATTACTTCTATAAGTTCGTGACCGACGCCGTCTATACCGGCGGCGAGCAGCGTGTTAACGACATCCTCGACACCGGTACGCTCTATGTCGCCAGATTCGACGGCAATGGCGGTGGCCAGTGGTTGCCGCTGACCGTGGCCAGCCTCAATGACCCGACCCGATTCCCGACCCAGGCCGATATCTGCGTCAACACCCGGCTGGCGGCAGACGCCGTCGGCGCGACCAAGATGGATCGCCCGGAATGGGCCTCGGTCAACCCGCTGAACGGAGAGGTATATCTGACGCTGACCAACAACTCCAACCGCCGCCCCGCGGGCACGACCACCACCGGCTCGCAGCTGCTGACCGACGCCGCAAACCCGCGGGCCTACGAGGACACCCGCGGTAGCTCGACCAGCCGCGGCAACGTCAATGGCCACACAATCCGCCTGCGTGAAGCCGGCGACGATCCGGCCGCGACCACCTTCAGCTGGGATATCTATCTGTTCGGTGCCCAGGCCGACGCCGATCCCAACAACGTGAACCTGTCCAAGCTCACCGATGAGAACGACCATTCCAGCCCGGATGGGCTGTGGTTCGATCCGCGCGGAGTGCTGTGGATCCAGACCGACGATGGCGCCTATACCGACGTCACCAACTGCATGATGCTGGCCGCCATCCCCGGCCACGTTGGCGATGGCAGCGCAACGACCCTCACCAACACCGCTGCCGGCGTCAGCGGAACCCAGGTCACTGCCGTCGGCAGGTCTGCTACACCCGACACCCTACGCCGCTTTCTGGTGGGTCCAAAAGGTTGCGAGATCACCGGCATTGCCATGACGCCGGATGGTCGCGCGATGTTCGTCAACATCCAGCATCCTGGAGAAAGCGGCGGCTTCGACACCTATGATCAGTCCACGCACACCTTCACAGCGCAAAGCACCTTCAACGTGCTACCCGGCGACAACCGCGCGCGCTCGGTAACGATGCTGGTGACTCGCGACGACGGCGGCATCATTGGTCTATAAGTCCTGAGCTGGCAGCAATGAAGAGGCCCGCACATGCGGGCCTCTTCACCGGCGCTGATGGGCTACCTGACAGGCCAGTAGATATGCGCCACCGGCTGCGCCGCGTCATTTGCCGGAATGCCGCTCAGATACTGCTCCCAGCTATCACCGTTATCGTCGAGCCCGGCTACGGTCTTGTAGGCAATCAGCTGGTAGTAGGCTGCGTCCATCGCGTTGTAGGCCCCCGCATGTTCCATGCGCAGCACTTGGCCGCCGTAGGTACGGCCCAGACGGATACCATTGCCATTGGGCTCCGGTAGCGCGGCCTGCAGCGGAACCAGCGCCGCATCGAAATTCCAGAGCTTGGTGACATCATCGAAGTGGCGCGTGATGGCGATCGGCGGCTCGGCGGCATTCAGCTGGTGAGCAGAAAAATAGGCGCGCAGCTGCTGATAGGCCCCATCAAGCGCATTTTCGGACAGGGCCGCCGTGGTTTGCCCAGAGATATAGGCCATCGGCTTGCTCTCAACCGCGACCAACGCTATCGGCATGCCGGCCAGGTCATCCTGAGGCAATGACTCCAGCAGCGTCTTGAGCTGCGCAAGCCCTTTCTCGTAGTCGGCACCAATCATCTTGTCGAGCATCAGGCCGAAGTAGCGGTTGATCAGGTTGCCGTGAAAGGTCGTGTCGTATGACCAGGTGATCCGGGTGCCCTCACCTTCAGGAGCAAACTGATAGGCCGAGTAGTTCTCGCTATCAAAACCCTCGAATACCAATCGCATGCGAATCTGCTCGTAGGGCGTGGCCTCAAGGATTTCCTGGCTGCCGGCACCGACATTGGGATCTTCGCTGCGCCACGACGATTTCGCGCCTACACCCATCAGCGGCCCCTCGAGCGTGTACTCGGCGTTCGGGTCCAGATTGGCCCATGGCGACCATTTGTTGAACTGTTTAAACCCATTGAGCGCCGTATAGGCCGTAGCAGGCTTGGTGGCGACGACGATCGACCGTTCGACATGGGCGGTATCCGGCAGCACGAAGCCAACCGCCACGACCCCGATGACCAATACGGCCATGACGATGGCCAGCCATTTGATTAAACGCACGCAAACTCTCCCTGAATGAGATGACTACCTCGCACCTGTCGCCGCTGTGCGAGTACCCGTCATCGCGGTGATTGATTCTACGTTTTGATACGCCGATTTCCGGCGCCCTGCAAGCAACGACCCCAACAAAAAACCCCCGCTTGCGGCGGGGGTCTTTTGCGACGGCTGAAAAGCTTTAGTGGAACTGCTCTTCTTCGGTGGAGCCGCTCAGCGCCTTGACGCTGCTGGAACCACCCTGGATCACAGTGGTGACGTCGTCGAAGTAGCCAGCGCCCACTTCCTGCTGGTGCGAGACGAAGGTGTAGCCCTTGTCGCGTGCGGCAAACTCCGGCTCCTGCACCATTTCGGTGTAGTGCCTCATGCCTTCGCCACGGGCGTAAGCATGGGCAAACTGGAACGTGTTGTACCAGTTGATGTGGATGCCGGCCAGGGTGATGAACTGGTACTTGTAGCCCAACGCCGAGAGATCGTCCTGGAACTTGGCGATCTGCTTGTCGTCGAGGTTCTTCTTCCAGTTGAACGAGGGCGAGCAGTTGTAGCTCAGCAGCTTGCCCGGGCTGGCCTTCAGTACGGCCTGCGCAAATTCGCGCGCAAAACCGATATCCGGCACGCCGGTTTCGCACCAGACCAGATCTGCATACGGGGCATATGCCACGCCGCGCGAGATCGCCTGCTCCAGACCGTTCTTGACGCGGTAGAAGCCTTCCTGGGTACGCTCACCGGTGAGGAACGGCTTGTCGTTCGCATCATGGTCAGAGGTGATCAGGTTGGCGGCTTCGGCGTCGGTGCGGGCCAGCACGATGGTCGGCACGCCCATGACGTCAGCAGCGAAACGGGCAGCAATCAGCTTCTCGCAGGCTTCCTGGGTCGGCACCAGCACCTTGCCACCCATGTGGCCACACTTCTTGACCGCAGCCAGCTGGTCTTCAAAGTGCACGCCAGCAGCGCCGGCGGTGATCATGTTCTTCATCAGTTCGAAGGCATTGAGCACGCCGCCGAAGCCCGCTTCTGCGTCCGCCACGATCGGCAGGAAGAAATCGGTGAAATCCTTGTGGCCGGCTTCGATGCCACGCGCCCACTGAATTTCATCAGCGCGCTTGAACGTGTTGTTGATGCGGCGAACCATGGTCGGCACCGAGTCATACGCATACAGCGACTGATCCGGGTACATGGTTTCCGAGGTGTTGCCGTCAGCCGCAACCTGCCAGCCCGACAGGTACACGGCTTCAAGTCCGGCCTTGGCCTGCTGCATGGCCTGCCCGGCAGTGATCGCGCCAAAGGCATTCACATAGCCCTTCTTGGCCTCACCGTTGACCAGCTTCCACAGCTTCTCGGCACCACGCTTGGCCAGCGTGTGCTCAAGCTGGACGCTACCGCGCAGACGTACAACATCAGCAGCGGAATAGCCGCGCTTGACAGTCTTCCAGCGGGGATTGGTCGCCCAATCATGTTCAAGGGCCTTAATTTGCTCTTCGCGGGTCATTTGCAGCCGTCCTCATCGGAAGTGAAAGAAAACTCAGTTTCGGACTGCCGCCGCAGAAGCGTTCGACCGAGCGCAGTTGGCGCAGCGGGAAGCGGGTTTAGCCCGAAAAAGGCGCGCGATTATAACGACTAATTTATTGCACTGCACAAGCGTTTGCGCCGAGCGGCGCTGGCGCTGCGGCAAGCGGGTGCCCCTTCACCGAAACAATGCGCAAACAGAAACGGGGCGCTTAAGCGCCCCGTTTCAAACACTTAAGAGAACTACCGAATATCAGTCGAGATAATCGTAAGCCGGCAACGTGAGGAAGTCGGCGCAATCCTTGGCCGTCGACATGCGCGCAAAGATGCCCGCCGCTTCTGCAAAGCGCCCCTGGTAGTAGCGATCCTTCAGCGTCTTGCGGATACCTGCCAGCTCTTCATCAATCATCGCCAGCGCCAATTCGCGGGTGACGGTACGACCATCGCTGAGCTTGGCGCCGTACTTGATCCACTGCCAGACCTGCACGCGCGAAATCTCGGCCGTTGCCGCATCTTCCATCAGATTGTGCAGCGGCACGCAGCCATTGCCCTTGATCCAGGCTTCCATGTACTGGATACCGACATTGATGTTGTTGCGCAGCCCCGCCTCCGTGATTTCACCCTCAGGCATCTTCAGCAGATCGGCAGCCTTGATCTTGCGCTCCGGGAACTGCTTGCTGATCTGGTTCGGAGTCGGCATGTGCTCATTGAAGACCGCCATCGCCACCGGCACCAAGCCCGGATGCGCGACCCAAGTGCCGTCATGGCCGTTGTTCACTTCGCGCAGCTTGTCGGCCGAGACCTTGGCAAACACCTCACGGTTCTTGGCCTCGTCATTCTTGATGGGGATGAATGCCGCCATGCCGCCCATCGCCTGCGCACCGCGCTTGTGCGTGGTCTGGCACAGGAGCTTGGAGTAGCTGTCGAGGAAGTGCTTGTCCATGCCGATGCCGTGGCGATCCGGCATCAGGCGATCACCGTGGTTACGGTAGGTCTTAATGAAGCTGAAGATGTAATCCCAGCGGCCGCAGTTCAGCGCGACGATATGGTTGCGCAGTTCGTACAGAATCTCTTCCATCTCGAATGCGGCCCAGATGGTCTCGATCAGCACGGTGGCCTTGATCGTCTTCTGCGGAATCTTCAACATCGTCTGTGCATCGACGAAGATCGCGTTCCACAGGCGCGCCTCGCGATGGCTCTGCATCTTCGGCAGATAGAAATACGGCCCGCTGCCGCGCTTGATCAGCTCCTTGGCGTTATGGAAGAAGAACAACGCGAAGTCGACGATGCCGCCGGGCGCGGGCTGGCCGTCAATCAGGATGTGCTTCTCCAGCAGATGCCAGCCGCGCGGACGCACGATCAGCGTCGCGACATCCTTGTTCAGCTTGTACTGCTTGCCCTCGGGCGAAGTAAACGAAATCTTCTTGCGCACCGCGTCGCAGAGATTGATGTGGCCGTCCATCATCAGCTCCCAGGTCGGCGCCGCCGAATCCTCGAAGTCGGCCATGAAGCACTTCGCACCGGAATTGAGTGCGTTGATAACCATCTTGCGGTCCACCGGTCCGGTGATCTCGACACGGCGATCCTGCAGATCGGCGGGAATGCCGGCGATCTTCCATTTGCCGTCGCGCACCTTCTTGGTATCGCGCAGGAAATCCAGCTTGAGCTTACCGGCGTCCATCGCCGCTTGACGCACATCGCGGTACGACATCAGCACCTCGCGCATCGGCGCGTGCTTGCGTACCAGTTTGGCGACGAACTTGAGTGCCTCGGGGGTCAGAATCTTCTTATAGGCCGGCTTGATTTCGCCGAGTATCTCGACGCCCTTGACTGTGCTCATGATAAACCTCGCTAACTGATGGAAAACGCCGAAGAAAACGGCGTAAAAACGGGCGCGGCACTATAGCCAAGGCCCTCTTGATGCGCAATGAAACCGCCGGTGAAACGCGCCATGCACAGAGGTGCATGGCGCCGCGGGCTCAGTCGTGAATCGCGGTATCGGAAACCAGAATGCCGTCGGCATCGGCATACAGCCAGGCGCCGGGCTTGAATGTGACGCCTGCAAAACTGACCGTCATTTCACGGCGACCGCCATGCAGTCCTTTTTCCGATTTGCGCGGATGCGTGCCCATCGCCTTAACGCCAATCGCCTGCTCGGCGATCTCGTCGGAGTCGCGGATGTAGCCGTACACCACGATGCCGGCCCAGCCATTGTCTACACCGAGCTGCCCCAGATTGCCGCCGACCATCGCGCAGCGCGTGGAGCCACCGGCATCCACCACCAGCACACAGCCTTCGCCGCGCTCTTCCAGCAAGGCACGAACCATGGCGTTGTCCTCGAATACCTTTACGGTACGGATCGGGCCGTGGAATGCAGTCACCCCGCCGAAGTCGCCAAAGATCGGCTCAGCGATCTGCGCTTCGGGATGGGCGTCGGAGAGGTCGGTCGTGGCGTAAGTCATGGCGGCTATCAACGTCCTTAGAATGTGGAGGTACGGCGCGCAATCAGCGGCATCAGCAAGGCATAAAGCCCGAGCCCGATGAACGCAATCAGGGTCCAGCCGGGCAAGGAGATGCCAAGCCAGGCGGCGTCAATCTTGGCGCAGTTGCCATCGCCGGTGAGCACCATCTGCACCACCTCCATCACCGGCAGCATGTCCAGCAGATAGTCCAGCGTGGGGCCGCAGGCCGGCACTTGATCCGCTGGCAGACTCTGCAGCCAGACATGACGACCCGCAATGGCTGCGCCAACGGCAGCACCGGACGCCGCCAGCACTGAGTAAACCCAGCGCCCGCCCCCCTTCGGCGCGTGCAATGCACCAAGCAGGAAGAACACACCTGCAGCGGCCATTGCCACCCTCTGGAATATGCACATCGGGCACGGCTCAAAACCCTGGTAGTGCTGCAAATACAACGCCAGAGCCAAGCCGAATACGCAGGCGAAGAACCCTAGAAATCCGAGCAACCGATAACTGAGCGTCATGATGTTCACTAACTGTTAGGCCACGACCACTGGAATCTTGCCAATTGTGCCGGCGATGCGCGCCTGCCACTCCTTGGGACCGGTGTTATGCACTGAAGTACCGGCGCTGTCCACGGCGACCGTTACCGGCATGTCCTGCACATCGAACTCGTAGATGGCTTCCATGCCCAGGTCGGCGAAGCCGACTACCTTGGAAGCCTTGATCGCCTTGGAAACCAGATACGCCGCACCGCCCACCGCCATCAGGTAGGCAGCCTTGTGCTTCTTGATGGCCTCGATACCGGCAGGACCGCGTTCGGACTT
>JBFJKG010000031.1:0-10581 GCA_041635075.1 Solimonas sp. | reverse complement strand
GCGCATGTAGCCGATGGCATAGAGCGAAGTCACCGGCCATAGGCAACCCGCCACGCAGGCGAAGATCAGCCCCAGCGGCTCCAGCTCAAATGCAAACTGCAAGCCGGGCATCCACGTCCAGAATTCAAAGCGCAGGCCGGACGCAGCCAGCGGCCACAGCGAAAGCGCGATCGCCGCAAGCAGGAGTCCGCCCGCGAGGGTGAGCGCTTCGCGCGCGTTGGGATGGCGGCGCAGCAGCGGCAACAGCACGGCTACCGTCAGCGGCAGCAGTACCGTGAGCGGCAGTGCCCATGCGCGTTCCGTCACCAGCCAGGCTTGAGGCAACATGCTCATGGCGTTCCCAGCAGCGCGGTGGCTGCGGCAGCGGCAAGCCGCATTGGCAGCGCGCTGTTGAGCCCCAATGCCAGTATCAGTGCGATCAGGCTGCCTGCCGCCAGATGCATGCCCCAATCCGGCGGCCCGGCCACGACGCCATCCGGCGGTTCGCGAAACCACGCGATCTCTACGACGCGGCCGACATAGATCACGGCCAGCACTGAACTGAGGAGTACGGCGGCTAGTGCCGGCCACTGCTCGACTGCGACCAGCGCCTGCACCAGCGCCCATTTGCTGACAAAGCCTGCGGTCAGCGGCATGCCGATCAAGCCGAGACCCGCCAGCAGCAATGCGATGAAGGTCAACGGCATGCGCCGGCGTAAGCCGGCGAGCGCCTCCAGCTGGGTGCTGCCCAGACGCAACAGCAGAATACCCGCCAGCGCGAACAGCGCCGCCTTGATGACTGCGTGGTTCAGCAGGTGCAGATAGCTGGCGGCAAGGCCGGCGTGGGTGGTCAGGCTCAGGCCGGCGACGATATATCCAACTTGACTGATGCTGGACCAGGCCAGCAGCCGTTTAAGGTCGGTCTGCAGGCAGGCCATGGCCGCGCCGCCGAGCATTGACAGGCAGGCCAGCAGCAGGCCGATGTCGCTGAGCGGCAATGCGGCATAGCTGCGCTCGATGCCAAAGACCCCGTAGTTGAAGCGCAGAAACGCGTAGATCGCCACCTTGGTGCTGCAGGCGGCCAGAAACAGGCTGGCCGCGCTTGGGGCCTCGGCGTACGCGCCGGGTAGCCAGCCGTGCATTGGCACGAGCGCCATCTTGATGGCCAGACCCACACCGATAAATGCGATCGCGGCGACCAGCGTACGGTGATCGGCCAGCGGCAGGCGCGCAGCCAGATCGGCCATGTTCAAGGTGCCGGTCAAAGCATAGGCGAGACCAATGCCGATCAGCAGGAAGGTGCCGCCGACTGTGCCGACGATCAGATACTGGAACGCCGCCAGCAGCGCGCGCCGGTTGCGGCCCATGGCGATCAAGGCGTAGGACGACAGCGACGAGATCTCCAGGAACACGAAGACATTGAAGGCGTCTCCGGTCGCAATGATGCCGAGCAGCCCGGTCAGGCACAGGCACAGACAGGCGTAGTAAAGGTAAATACGCCGAGGCTCGATCTCGGCAGCCACGCTGTGGCGCGCGTACAGCGCGGTCGCCAGCGCCATGCCCGACACCAGCACCAGCATCCATGCGCTGGCCGCGTCAGTGACGTAGGCGATGCCGAACGGCGCTTGCCAGCCTCCCAAAGCATACTGAGTCCCGGCGCCCGTGGCGCTGACCAGATTGAGTTGCAGGACCGCACAGCAGAAGGCAGCGAGTGCCGCGCCGGAGAACAGCGCCCAGGCCGCGATTGGTCGGCGTACCAGCACACACAGCGGTGCGGCGAGCAGGGGGATGAGCACCTGCAGTACGGGAAGATGCGCAATCATCGGGGGTCGGACTTCCGTTCGGCTGCGCGAGCGACATCCTCGTCGATCGTTCCATAGGCCTCGTAGATGCGCACCACCAGTGCCAGGCCCAACGCGGTGGTGGCAACGCCAACGACGATCGCCGTCAGGATCAGTACGTGCGGCAAGGGGTGCGAATAGCTCGTATACGCAGCCTCAATGATGGGAGCGGTACCGCCGCGGACCTTGCCCAAGCTGATGTACAGCATGAATACCGAGACTTGGAACACGCTGAGCCCCAGCAGCTTCTTCACCAAATTGCCGTGGGCAATGACGATATAGAGGCCGATCATCATCAACACGATCGCCATCCAGTAGTTGTAGTGCCCGGCCATCAGCGGCTGACCCCGCGGCCAGCGAAGCTGTAGAACAGCAGAATCATCGCGGCTGCGACCGTAATGCCGACGCCTGCCTCCACCAGCAGGATGCCCAGGTGCTGGCCGTGTACCGGATCCGTTGCGAGCACGTTGTAGTCCAGAAAGTTTCCGCCCAGTAGGAGCGTGGCGACACCGACTCCGGCGTAGATCAGCAGGCCCAGCGGCAGCAACAGCCGTAACGCAACCAACCCGAGCGTTTGCCGCGCCGTATTCAAGCCGAACACCAGTGCGTACAGCACGATGCCAGCGGCGAAGATCACGCCGGCCTGAAATCCTCCGCCCGGGCCGTAGTCGCCGTGAAACTGCACATAGAAGGCAAACAGCAAAATGAACGGCATCAGCACTTTGGAGACCACGCGCAATACGCGGTGATGCCTCTGCAGTCCGCCGCTGGCGGCTGAAGGCGTGCGCTCCGTGGTGCCGCGAACCTTACCAAGCAGCATCAACACCGCGACCCCGGCGGTAAAGATCACCGCAACCTCGCCTAGCGTGTCGTAGCCGCGATAACTGGCGAGCACGGCGGTCACCGCATTCGGCACGGCGATTTCCTGCTGCGCCGTCAGTAGATAGCGCTCGGTGACCGGATGTTGCTGCACCGGCGTGTCGGGGGCCGAAAAGGCGGGCAGATCCGCGGTTGCGTACAGCAGCGCGCCGCCGGCCGCCAGCGCGACTGCCAGCGCCAGATAGCTGCGCGTCGGCAGCGTCACGCGTTCGCGGGAGCGTGTCAGCGCGAGCGCGCCAATAAACAGCACGGTGGTCATGCCCGCGCCGACCGCAGCCTCGGTGAACGCCACGTCCACAGCGTCCTGCAGCACGAAGATGCTGGCGCAGGTCAGGCTGAACAGGCCGGACAGCATGGCCGCTGCGTAAAGGCTGCGTAGCCGTGCGATGCCCAGCGCACAGGCGACCAGAATCGCAAACAGCACGACGTCGATGGCGGTAAAGATGGTCATCGGCGCCGTCCAAGCAGCGGTTTGAGGCCGTCCTGCAGGGCGGCCTGCGCCAGCGCATGGGCGGCCGTAGGGCTGGTGAAGACCAGAAACAGCAGGATAAGGACGAGGCGAATGGCCACAGCAAAACTCTCAGCCTGTAGCAGCAGGCCCAATAACATCAGGCCGGCCCCGGCGGAGTCGGTAATGCCCGCCGCGTGTGTGCGGGTATAGAAATCCGGCAGGCGCATCAGGCCCACTGCGCCGGTCAGCGCGAAGAACGCGCCGCAGGCAATCAATGCCCAGCTGGCCACTGTCAGCGCGCTCAAATGTCGTCTCCGTCCAGATCCTCGGCCGGGCTGAGTTCGCCGTAGTGACTGAGCTTGAGTACCGCGACCGTGCCGATGAAGTTGATCAGCGCGTAAACCAGCGCGATATCAAGAAAGTCGGGGCGCCCCGCCATAAAGCCGGCCGCCGCGATGAACAGCACGGTTTTCGTGCCAAACATATTGATGGCCAGAATGCGGTCGTAAAGGGTGGGGCCCAGCAGGGCGCGCGTCAGCGCCAGTGCCATCGTGACCAGAATGGCGAGCATCAAGCCCAGCCACATCAGTGATCACCCAGGCGGCGGATATGCGCGGCCATTCTGCCGTCCGCCAGCCCGCGAAGCGTGTCGGGGTGCAGCGCGTGAACTTCAATGCCGGTGTCGTCGACCGAAGTGGCAAGGGTGCCGGGGGTTAAGGTCAAGGAGTTGGCGTACGTCACCTGCTTGAGCGGAGAAAACCCCTCGCAGGAGGTGCGACCGGTGATCGGATGGATCGGTAGCTTCGGCGACCAGATGCGGCGCGAGGTGTCCCAGGCCGAGCGGAGGATCTGACCCCCCAACCACAGCCAGTAGGCCGGGGCTCGCAGGCCCATATCCAAATGCGGCGCCTCGTGGTCTACGACATCCATGCGATGCAGCAGCCACGCCACTAGCGCCACCGAAACGGCACCGAAGGACAGCAGCAACATCGTGTAATGACCCGACAGCAGGAGCCAGAACGTCAAAAGTGTTGCGGTCAGGCCAAGCATCGGCTTCATCGCTGGACGGTTCTGATCGTAAAGGTGGCCCAAGATATACGCGGGTACGGGGCGGCGAGTCAACGCGGAGTCGCGGCTTTTGCGGTCGTGATCGGCCGTCGCTATGATCGCGCGCCTTCGCCCACCCTATCGGAATCTGTTGCCGCCATGCGCCACCTGTTGCTGACCTTAGCGCTGCTGACTGTTTCCGCCCCGGGCATGGCCAGCGTCGGCGTGCATGACCTAACGACCCACTGGGTCGGATTCGCCTGTATCGCCCTGTTTGTTGCGGCCTACGCCCTGGTCATCATGGAAGAGTGGCTGGGGTTGCGGAAGTCGATTCCAGTACTGATGGCGGCCGGGCTGATCTGGACCCTGATCGGCATTGCCTATTCGCAACTCGGCGATGCCCATGGCGCAGCGGAGACTGTGCGCCACAGCCTGCTCGAGTACGCGGAGTTGTTCCTGTTTCTGCTGGTGGCGATGACCTACATCAATACGCTGCAGGAGCGAAAGGTATTCGACCGGCTGCATGCATGGCTGGTTTCCCGTGGGTTCTCACTACGGCAGGTGTTCTGGCTGACCGGCATCCTGTCGTTCTTCATTTCGCCGCTGGCAGACAACATGACGACGGCACTGATCATGTCCTCGGTGGCCATGGCGGTTGGCAAGAACAATCCTCGTTTCGTGGTGGTGTCCTGCATCAGCATCGTGGTTGCGGCCAACGCGGGCGGCGCCTGGAGCCCGTTTGGTGATATCACCACCTTGATGGTCTGGCAGAAGGGTCACCTGCATGCACAGGAGTTTCTGGCGCTGTTGCTGCCCTCGATGGTCAACTGGCTGATCCCGGCGGCGCTGATGTCGCTGGCGGTGCCGGCCGAACGGCCGCAACCCCTGAAGGAGGTCGTTGAGGTCAAGCGGGGCGGATACGTCATCATCGGCATGTTTATCGCCACCATCGCCATTACGGTGGTGCTGCACAGCTGGCTGCATCTGCCGCCGGTGCTCGGCATGATGGGCGGCCTGGGCCTGCTCAAGCTCTACGGCTATGTGCTGGGGCGCTCAGACCAGCGCCTGAACCACTTTGTTGAGCATGGCGGCATGATGACCCCCGAGCACGAACCTGCCCCGGTGCCGCAGCCCAGCGACAACACCAGCACCTTCAATATCTTCGAGCAGGTCGCGCGCGCCGAGTGGGACACGCTGCTGTTCTTCTACGGCATCATTCTGTGCGTCGGCGGGCTCGGCACCTTGGGTTATCTGGCCGCCGGTTCGGATCTGATGTATGGCGTGCTGGGGCCCACGATCTCCAATATCCTGGTCGGCGTGATCTCGGCGGTTATCGACAATATCCCGGTGATGTACGCGGTGTTGACGATGAATCCGGTGATGACGGATGGCCAGTGGCTGCTGGTGACGCTGACGGCAGGGGTTGGTGGTTCGTTGCTGTCGGTCGGATCTGCGGCGGGCGTGGCGGTCATGGGGCAGGCGCATGGCGTCTACACCTTCTTCGCACACCTGCGCTGGACCTGGGCGATCGCGCTGGGCTACGCGGCGAGTATTGCGGCGCATTTCTGGATCAACGCCGCGCTGTTCGCGGTGGGCTGATAGTCGCGCCGGGCCCGACTGTCTGCACAAGAGACGAAGGCGTCCGCTAGAATGCTGACATCAACCTCTGGAAGTGGTGGGTTCGCATCGTGCGGGCCGACTCAGGGTCCGGCAGGGAGGAACGCATGATTCCGGTGGAGGCATGGGCGGCTGATACTTGGTCGCTGATCGTCTACGTACTGGCAGTGTTTGGCCTGATTGGCCTGATGCTGGGCCTGTCCTTTCTGCTTGGCGGCCGCGCCTGGGGTCGCGCCAAGAACGAACCATTTGAATCCGGCGTCGTCGGTGCCGGCGGCGCGCAGATCCGAATCTCAGCCAAGTTCTATCAGGTCGCGATGTTCTTCGTGATCTTTGATCTGGAAGCGGTATTCCTGTTTGCCTGGTCCATCTCCGTTCGTGAATCCGGCTGGCCGGGCTTCGTTGAAGCCCTGATCTTCGTGAGCGTGCTGCTCGCCAGCCTGGTCTATCTGTGGAAGATCGGCGCGCTGGACTGGGCGCCACAGTCGCGTACCCGCAGCCCTCCGCATCCACGCAGCGCTCGACGTGCCCTGCGTGCGGCCAAGCCGTCGCACCCTCAGTAGTTCCCTGCCAGCCCGCCTCCCGCACGCTATGGAATACACACTGACCCGCATCGACACCAAGGCCCAGCGCTATCCGATGCAGGAGACCGAAAAGGTTGCCGATCCGATGGAGCAGCAGGTCCATCGCAACATCTTCCTCGGCAAGCTGGAAGACATGCTGCACGGTGCGGTCAATTGGGGGCGCAAGAATTCGATCTGGCCCTACAATTTCGGCCTGTCCTGCTGTTATGTGGAGATGGCCACCGCGTTCACGCCGACGCATGACGTAGCGCGCTTCGGGGCTGAAGTGATTCGTGCCTCGCCGAGGCAGGCCGATCTGATCGTGATCGCGGGCACCTGCTTTACCAAGATGGCGCCGGTGGTGCAGCGTTTGTATGAACAGATGCTGGAGCCCAAGTGGGTCATCAGCATGGGCGCCTGCGCCAACTCAGGCGGCATGTACGACATCTACTCGGTGGTGCAGGGCGTGGACAAGTTCCTGCCGGTCGACGTCTACATTCCCGGTTGTCCCCCGCGCCCGGAGGCCTTTCTGCAGGGCTTGAACCTGCTGCAGGAATCCATCGGCAAGGAACGGCGGCCATTATCGTGGGTGATCGGCGACCAGGGCATCTACAAGGCCGATATGCAGGCGATGCGGGAGGCGAAGTCGGCTGAGCGACGCGCGCAGACGACGCTGCGAACCCCGGATCAGGTCTGAAGGGCGAGGACATCGTGGCTGACGATCTGCCGATCACTGCGCCCGCGTCCACGCCGGAAGTCGTGCGCGAGCTGGTCGCACGCTTTGGTGACGCCGCCCTCCTGCGCCAGGAGACAGTCGATCGTGTGCCTACCCTGTGGGTGGAGGCCGGCCGCATTCTCGAGGTGCTGCGCTATCTGAAAACCGGCGTGCCGCAACCCTATCGGATGCTGTACGACCTTACGGCCGTAGACGAACGTGCGCGCAAGCACCGGCCGGGCCTGCCGGCGTCGGATTTCACCGTGGTCTATCACCTGCTGTCGATCGAGCGCGACATCACCACGCGCGGTGGCGGCGATGTGCGCCTGAAGGTCGCGCTGCGGGGCGAATACCCGAGCCTTCCCAGCTGCGTAGGCGTTTACATCAACGCCAACTGGTACGAGCGCGAGGTCTGGGACTTGTTCGGTATCGTGTTTGACGGTCACCCGAACCTGCGCCGCATCATGTTGCCGCCGCGCTGGGAGGGCCACCCGCTGCGCAAGGAGCACCCGGCGCGCGCCACCGAATTCGATCCCTTTGTGCTGGATCAGATGCGCCAGGATCTCGATCAGGATGCCTTGCTGTTCAAGCCCGAGGAATGGGGCATGAAGCGCGGCACGGACGAGCAGGATTTCATGTTCCTGAACCTCGGACCGAATCATCCTTCCGCCCATGGGGCGTTCCGTATCGTGCTGCAACTCGACGGCGAGGAGATCGTCGATTGCGTGCCGGATATCGGCTATCACCATCGCGGCGCCGAGAAGATGGGCGAGCGCCAGTCCTGGCATACCTATATCCCGTATACCGATCGCATCGACTACCTCGGCGGGGTCATGAACAACCTGCCGTACGTGATGGCGCTGGAAAAGCTGGCCGGCATCGAGGTGCCGGAGCGGGTCAAGACCATTCGCGTGATGCTGTGCGAGTTCTTCCGCATCACCTCGCACCTGTTGTTCTACGGTACGTTCTGTCAGGACGTCGGCGCGATGTCGCCGGTGTTCTATATGTTTGTCGATCGTCAGAAAGCCTATGACGTGATCGAGGCAATCACCGGTTTCCGCATGCACCCGGCCTGGTTCCGCATCGGCGGCGTAGCACACGATCTGCCGCGCGGCTGGGACAAGCTGGTACGCGATTTCTGCGACTACCTGCCGCGCCGCCTGGATGAGTATCAGAAGGCGGCGTTGGAGAACGGGATTCTGGTCGCACGTTCTCGCAATGTTGCCGCCTACACCACCGCCGAGGCGATCGACTGGGGGGTGACCGGGCCTGGCCTGCGCGCCACTGGCTGCAACTACGATCTGCGCAAGGCGCGGCCCTATTCGGGCTATGAGAATTTCGATTTCGAGGTGCCGACCGCCAGCAACGGCGATGTTTACGATCGCGCACTGGTGCGGGTCGAGGAGATGCGCCAGTCGGTGCGCATCATCCGCCAGTGTCTCGACAACATGCCCAGCGGCCCCTACAAGGCGGATCATCCCTTGACCTGCCCGCCACCCAAGGAACGTACGCTCAAGGACATTGAGACGCTGATTACGCACTTCCTCGGCGTGACCTGGGGGCCGGTGATGCCGCCGGGCGAGACCGGGCAGATGGTCGAAGCGACCAAGGGCATCAACAGCTACTACCTGACCAGCGATGGCAGCACCAGCAGCTACCGCACGCGAATTCGGACGCCGAGTTTTCCGCACCTACAGCAGATTCCGAGCGCGATTCGTGGGCAGATGGTGCCGGATCTGATTGCCTATATTGCGTCCATCGACTTCGTCATGGCCGACGTGGACCGCTGATATGAGCCAGCCGACCCGCGAGAACGTGATCAAGCTTGCCGAACTTGTGGCACCAGCTGCCGCGCGCGCGCCGTTCGTCCTCAGTGATGAGGAGCGGCACGACATCGAGCACGCGCTGAGCCATTACCCCGACGGGCGCGCGGCCAGCATTGATGCACTGAAGGCAGTACAGAAACGCCGCGGCTGGGTGCCGGACGAGGCGATCGCGCCACTGGCCGCGCTGATCGGTATCAGTGCCGCCGAGCTTGAAGGCGTGGCCACGTTCTACAGCCTGATCTTCCGCCAGCCCGTAGGCCGCCACGTCATCAAGGTCTGCGACAGCATCAGCTGCTTTCTGACCGGGTACGAGAATATCCAGCGTGTGCTGGAGCAGAAGCTGGGCATCCGCTATGGCCAGACGACGCCGGACCAGCGCTATACGCTGCTGCCGATCTGCTGCTTGGGTGCCTGCGACAAGGGGCCTGCGCTGATGATCGACGACGACCTGCACGGCGACCTCACGCCCGAGTCCCTGGACCGGATCCTGGAGGCCTATCCATGAGTCTTGAGCAGAAGCTGCTGAGCCACCCCCTGACCGCGCGGGTGGATGTGAAGCAGCCGCAGGATTTCAAGGCGTATGAGCGCAGCGGCGGCTACGCGGCGCTACGCAAGGCGATCAAGGAGCTGCCGCCGCTGGAACTGCAGTCACGGGTCAAGGATGCCAACCTGCGCGGTCGCGGCGGCGCCGGCTTTCCGACCGGGGTGAAATGGAGCCTGGTGCCGATGTCGCAGCCCGGCACGGATGCGGGGACCAAGTACCTGGTCTGCAATGCCGACGAAATGGAGCCGGGCACGTTCAAGGACCGGCTGCTGATGGAAGGTGCGCCGCATCAGCTGATTGAGGCAATGGCAGTCGCCGGCTACGCGATTCAGGCCTGCACCGGCTACATCTTCCTGCGCGGTGAGTATGTGGTGGCTGCGCAGCGTCTGAATCAGGCAATTGCGGAGGCGCGTGCGGCAGGCTTGCTAGGCAAGAACATCCTAGGGTCCGGTTGGGACTATGAGGTTCATGTGCACACCGGTGCCGGCCGCTACATCTGCGGCGAGGAAACCGCGCTGATCAATTCTCTGGAAGGCCGCCGCGCGACGCCGCGTGCCAAGCCGCCGTTTCCACAGATTTCCGGTTTGTGGGGGCGGCCCACGGTCGTCAACAACGTCGAGTCGCTGTGCAATGTGCCGCCGATCGTCGTCAACGGTGCTGAGTGGTTCAAGAATCTTTCTCAGGGCAAGTCCAAGGACGGCGGCACCAAACTGTACGGCGCCTCGGGGCGCGTCAAACGGCCTGGAGTTTATGAGCTTCCGATCGGGAGTAGCGCGCGCGAAATATTGGAGGAGCATGCCGGCGGCATGAAGGATGGCTATCGGCTGAAGGCCTGGTTACCGGGCGGTGCCTCCACCGACTTCCTGCTGCCCGAGCATCTGGATCTGGCGATGGATTTCGACACCATTGCCCGCGCCGGTAGTCGCATGGGCACCGGACAGCTCACCGCCGTGGATGACCGCCAGAACATGGTCTCGGTCGTGCGCAATCTGGAGCAGTTCTTTGCGCGCGAGTCCTGCGGCTGGTGCACCCCGTGTCGCGACGGATTGCCCTGGTCGGTGCGTCTGCTGCAAAGCCTGGAGCGTGGGCAGGGGCAGCCGGAAGATCTGCGCCAACTTG
>JBFJKG010000030.1:0-10773 GCA_041635075.1 Solimonas sp. | reverse complement strand
CGTGGCATGCAGTTGCTGAGCGATGCCGGTGCCCGAAAGATCGGCTTCATGTTCGATCCCCAAGAGGACGCCGGTAGCGCACGCTGATGGAGCTGAATCGTCGCTATCTGATTGCAGCCACGCTGCTGCATCTGGCCTTGTTTGCGCTGTTGTTCGCAGGCAGCCTGTTTCCGCGCAAGATTCAGGCGCCCCCGGTGATCCAGGCCGCGCTGGTCATCAGCGAACGGCCGCAGCAGCCAGCACCAGAACCTGACCGGCCGAATCTTGAGGAGCAGCGCAAGCAGGAACAGCAGAAGAAGATTGAGGAGCAGCGCCGCGAACAAGAGCGCCTGCAAGAACAGCAGCGCCTGCAGGAGAAGAAGCGGATAGCCGAAGAGGAAACCCAGAAGCGGCGGCAGGAGGAGCAGCGCAAGAAGCAGGACGAATTGCGTATCAGGGCTGAAGCCGAGCGGGCGCGGGTGGAAGAGCAGAAGAAAAAGGCCGCCGAGGAAAAGCAGCGGCAGGACGAGATCAAGCGCAAGATCAAGGAGGCCGAAGAGGAGCGTCAGCGTCAGATTGACGAAGAACGCAAGCGCCAACTTGAAGAGGAGCGCAAGGAGCTTGAGCGGATCAAGCGTCAGCGGGAGGCCGAGGATCGTCGCCGGCGCGAGGAAATGATGGCAGTGGCCGCGGCTGAAGATGCGGCGCGCGCTGCTGCCGCGCGTGGAGCGGCGCAGGCGCCGTGGTCAGCGGCGATTGTCGACAAGATCCGTCGAAATTGGCAGCGGCCGCCGGCGTCTGCGGATCGCTTCAATTGTCTGGTGCGCGTCGAACAGCTTCCGGGTGGCGAAGTGGTGCGCGCCAGCATCGTCAGAAGTTGCGGTAGCGCCGTGCTGGACCGCTCGGTGGAGAATGCGGTGCTAAAGGCCAGCCCCTTGCCTTCGCCGCCGGACCCGAGCCTGTTTGAACGTATTTTGAATGTCACGTTCTGTCCGACGCCGGATGCCTGTTGAAGTGGCCGGATTTCATTACACAATAGTTCAGCCCGGCGGTTCAGCCGGGCTTCATCGGATTTCGTTGAGGATGCGCGCTTATGCGATTTATTAGCCTGTTGGCCGTTGTGCTTTGCCTGCTTGCCGCGCCTGCGCGCGCAGAGCTGGAGATCACCGTCACCGGTGGTGATGTATCGGCCCTGCCGATCGCCATTGTGCCGTTCACGCAGGTGGATGAAGTCCAGCTGGATCTGGCCAAGGTTGTCGATAACGACCTCAGTCGCAGCGGTCGTTTCCGCACGCTGCCGCGGACCGACATGCTGCAGAAGCCGTCTCAGGTGGCCCAGGTGGATTACGGGACCTGGCGCGCTCAGGGGATGGATAACCTCGTGATCGGACAGGTGGGACGCACCGAGACCGGCGGCTTTTTCGTGCGCTTCTTCCTGCTGGACACCGTCAACGGCAAGCAGATCCTGGGCTACGATATTCCGGTGCGCAGCCTGGATCAGATGCGCTACGTCGCGCATCAGATTTCGGATCTGATCTACGAGAAGCTGTTGGGTATCCCGGGCTATTTCAACACTAAGATCGCGTATGTCGTGGCCACTGGCCTGGGCTACCAGCGCAACTTCCAGCTGGTGGTGGCTGATGCCGACGGCGAGAATCCGCGGGTGGTGGCGACTTCGCGCGAGCCGCTGATGTCTCCAGCCTGGTCGCCGGATCGCAAGCAGCTGGCCTATGTGGGCTACGAGCGCGGCCGCTCGGCCATTTACATCCACACCCTGGCCACCGGTCAGGTCCGAAAGCTGATCAACGAGAAGGGAATCAACGGCTCGCCGGCTTGGTCCCCGGACGGTACGCGCCTGGCCATCACGCTTTCGTTCGAGAACAACCCGGATATCTACATTCTGGATGTGAATGGGGGCAATCGGCGCCGACTTACCGATCATTACGGCATCGACACCGAGCCCTCATGGTCTCCGGACGGCAGCAAACTCATCTTTACCTCCGACCGTGGCGGTGCGCCGCAGATTTATGAGGTCAGCGTGGATGGTGGCGACGCCCGCCGCGTGACGTTCCAAGGGCGCCAGAATTTGCGCGCAAGCTACGCTCCCGATGGCAAGTCCATCGTGCTGGTGAATCTGGAGGCGGGCCGGTATCGGATCGCCGTGCTGGAACTGGCAACAGGTGATCTGCGGCTGTTGAGCGACGGACGCCTTGATGAGAGCCCGAGCTTTGCGCCGGGCGGCGCTGTGGTGATCTACGCGACGCAGGGCGCGCGCGGCGCGGAGCTGGCTACGGTGTCCATAGACGGGCGCGTACGTCAGAGCCTGCGGCAAGCAGGAGACGTGCGTGAGCCGGCGTGGTCGCCGTTGGCGCGCTAATCCCCCTATTTTTGTTCCATGATTCGTTCATAATTACCGTATTACGCTGTATCCCCCAGGAGTTACACCCATGTTCAAGCCCATGACCAAGAACGTCCGTCTTTCGCTCGTGCTGTTATCCGCTTTGGCGCTCGGCGCCTGTGCTTCGTCCGGCAAGCGCACCGCCGACGATGGTCGCGCCCAAGGTGCAGCCACCCAGACCGGCACTGCTTACAACGACAATATTTCCGGCTCTGCCTCGCAGGTGGGCGGAGAAGGTGGCTACGACGCTTCGGTCGAGGCGGAGCGGGCGCTCAGCACCAACATCATCTATTTTGATTACGACCAGAGCACGATCAAGGCCGAGTATCAGAGCGTGGTCAATAGCTATGCCAAGTATCTGACCGCCAATCCTGCCGCGAAGGTTCGCCTGGAAGGGCACGCCGACGAGCGTGGCACACGTGAGTACAACATCGGCCTGGGTGAGCGTCGTGCCAATGCCGTGCAGTCAGCACTAACCGCGCAAGGTGTCAGCAGTGCGCAGCTTTCGGTGATCAGCTATGGCGAGGAGCGTCCTGCAAGCCTCAGCCACGACGAAGCCGGCTATGCCGAGAACCGTCGCGTGCAGATCATCCGTCAGTAGAATCAGGGTAGAGTGTCAATCCTCCCGTACTAAAGTCTCTGGTCGCCATGTCCCGTATTCACACCCGTCTACCCGTTCTCTGTGCCGTCAGCCTTCTTGCTGCCTGTGCGACTGGCTACGGCGGACCGATATCGGGGAATAGCGACAGTCTGTCGCCGCAGGAGCGGCGTCTGCAGACGGCAGAGACCAAGCTGGCTGAGCTGTCACGGCGTCTTGACGCCGTGAATCTGACCGGCATGGATCAGGAAAACCTGCGCCTGCGTGACGATATTCGGACGCTGCGCGGCGAGATGGAGCGTCTGCGCTACGACTTTGATCAGGCGCAGCGTCGCGCACGTGAGCAGTATCTTGATCTTGATCGGCGCATTCAGCGATTCGAGAACCCGTCGGCCAATTATCAGCCGGCGGGTTCCGGGTTTGCCCAGCCACCGGCTAGCTCGGGCATGGCTGTGCCGCAGAATGCTCCCATCACGCCTGCCAATCCTCCCACGGGCGCGCCGGCCGTAGCTGGTGGCGGAGCGGCGGCTCCGGTGGTTATTTCCCAGGGCAGCGGCGCGTCTCAGGAGGAGGAGGGGGCGTATCTGACGGCCTTCGATTCGCTGAAGAACGGCAAGTATGACGATGCAATTCGCGGTTTCCGTGCGGTACTGGAGCGTTGGCCCAATGGCCACTACGCCGACAGTGCGCTTTACTGGACCGGCGAAGCCTACTACGTCAAGCGTGACTACAAGTCGGCATTGACCGCGTTCCAGACGGTCGTTCAAAGGTTTTCAACCAGCTCAAGAGCCCCGGACTCGCTGCTGAAAGTGGGCCTTACGCAGATCGAACTCAAGCAGGAAAGCGAAGGTCGCGCCAGCTTGCAGAAGGTCATACAGATGTATCCCCAGACCAATGCGGCTCGTCTTGCTCAGCAGCGGCTGGAGTCGGCCAACTAAGCGGTCGGCCCTGAGTTGAGCGTCATTGCAGCTGAGACCGCGACCCCACGGCTCAAGATCACCGAAATCTTCTATTCCCTACAGGGGGAGTCCTCCCTTGTGGGATGGCCTACGGTATTCGTACGGCTTACCGGCTGTCCTTTGCGCTGCCAGTACTGCGATACCGCCTATGCGTTTCACGGCGGGCGAGGGATTTCGCTGACCGAAATCCTGGATGAGGTTGCACAGCACGCGGCGCATCATGTGTGTGTAACCGGCGGCGAGCCGTTGGCGCAGAAGGCATGTCTGCCGCTGTTGTCGGCGCTGTGTGACGCCGGGTATCAGGTATCGTTGGAGACCAGCGGTGCCATGGATATCACCGCAGTGGACGCCCGTGTGCGGCGCATTGTCGATATCAAGACCCCCGGCTCTGGCGAGTCAGCGCGCAATCTCTGGCGCAACTTGGAAGTGCTCCGGGCACAAGACGAGCTCAAGTTCGTGCTGTGTGGTCGTGAGGATTACGAGTGGGCGCGCGCGCTGATCCGCGACCAGGCGCTCGATCGTCGCTGTACGGTGTTGTTGTCGCCCAGCCAGAATCAGCTGGCTCCGAGCGAACTTGCGGACTGGGTGTTGGCTGATCATCTGCCAGTCCGATTCCAGTTGCAGTTGCACAAGGTGCTCTGGGGCAACCAGCCGGGTCGCTGACGATGACGAGCCAGCCAGCCAAGGCGGTAGTGCTTCTGTCAGGTGGCCTGGATTCGGCCACCGTGGTGGCCATGGCGCGCGAGCAAGGCTTCTCGGTGCACGCGTTGAGCGTGTCCTACGGGCAGCGGCATGTGACCGAATTGAATGCCGCCGCCGCCGTTGCGCAGGCGCTCGGCGTGGCGGCGCATCAGACCATTCATGTCAATCTTGATGTGGTTGGTGGGTCGGCGCTTACGGATCACCGGATCGCGGTCCCTGAAATTGCGGCGACCGGTATACCGGTTACGTACGTACCAGCGCGCAACACGCTATTTCTTTCACTTGCATTGGGCTGGGCTGAGGTGCTGGGCGCACAGGATCTGTTCATAGGCGTCAACGCGGTTGATTACTCCGGCTACCCGGATTGCCGCCCGGAGTTCATCGCAGCCTTTCAGCAGCTGGCCGGGTTGGCAACGAAGGCAGGGGTCGAAGGCAACGCGTTCCGCGTCCACGCGCCGCTGCTGAAGATGTCGAAGGCCGAGATCATCCGCGAAGGCCAGCGCTTGGGCGTGGACTATGCGCTCACCGTCTCCTGTTACCAGGCCGATGCCGATGGACGTGCCTGCGGACGCTGTGACTCCTGTCGGTTGCGACGAGAAGGCTTTGCTTCGGCGGGCGTTCCTGACCCGACAATTTACGTCGGGTGATTTAAGCCTGGGGTTGATTCGGGTATCATGCGCGCCCTGCGGTGTACGGGTCGTTAGCTCAGCCGGTAGAGCAGCTGGCTTTTAACTAGTTGGTCGATGGTTCGAATCCATCACGACCCACCATTCGCTGCAGGACGTTCTGATGGCGTCGCATGTCTACGCGCCAATCCGGGCTTGGCCGCTCAAGGCCCTATCGGCTCATCGTCACCTGCTGAGGGATGCTTCGGAGTAGGCTAGTCGGGAAGTCGCACCGGTAGGGAATCAGGTCAGCAGCGGTGGTAATTCGGGCGGGGTGTAGCTCAGTTTGGTAGAGCGCTTGCTTTGGGAGCAAGAAGTCGCAGGTTCGAATCCTGTCACCCCGACCATATCGCTTCAGTAGCAGCGCTCTGGATTGTCGACGTGTATCCAGCGCTGTCCTGACTGCGGGTCATTCAGCACCCGCACCGGCACGCCATATATTTTGCTCATCAGCTCGGCCGTCAGCACGATTGACGGGGTGCCGTGAGCCACGGTTTCACCACAGCAGAGCACTGTGACCTGGTCGGCATAGGCGAGCACCAGATTCGGATCGTGGAGAACCGCGAGCACCGCGACGCCCCGCTCGGCAAAGGTGCGAGCAAGCCCGAGGCACCGGTGCTGGTGCGCGAGATCCTGGCTTGCTGTCGGTTCGTCGAGTAGCAGGCATCGCGTTCCTTCATCCGGTGGGTCCCAGATTTGTGCCAGCGCGCGCGCCAGCTGAACGCGTGCACGCTCTCCACCTGAAAGGGTCGGGTAATGGCGAGACCGAAGGTGATCCGCATCGACCAGTTTCAACGCGGCGTCGATGATCCGCTCGTTTTGAGCATCGGTGGCATGGCGATGCGGCAGGCGTCCCATGCCGACCACCTCGGCGCTGGTGAATGCGAACAGCAGCTGGTCGCGCTGACTCATCACCGCTCGACTGCGTGCCAGCACTTCGCCGGGCCATTCCTGCAAAGGGCGGTCCCCGTAGCGGATTTCGCCGGCGTCAGGTCTGATTTCCCGCGCCAGCAGCTTGAGCAGCGTGGACTTTCCGGCGCCATTGGGACCGAGTACGGCGTGCACCTCACCGGCGCGCAGTTCTAGCGATACCGCGGACAGCAGGCTGCGGCCGTTGACTCGATAGTGCAGCTGACGCGCGATAAGGCTCATGCCAGCTCAGGCCCGCGTCGGTACCGCAGTAGCAGCGCAAGGAAGAATGGCCCGCCGATCAGGGCCGTCAGAATGCCGATAGGGAGTTCCCTCGGCGCCAGCAAGGCGCGCGAGAGGGTGTCTCCCAGCGTCAGCAATAGCGCGCCCGCCAATGCCGATGCCGGCAGCAGACGGCGGTGATCCGGGCCCAGATGCAGCCGCAGCAGATGCGGAACGATCAGGCCAACAAAGCCGATAATTCCTGCTACCGCCACCGAGCCGCCTACTGCCAGGATCACCAGCGCCATCACACGGCGCTTCAAGTGCTCCACATCGACTCCAAGATGCATCGCCTCAGCTTCACCGAGCAGCAGCGCGTTCAGAGCGGAGGCCTCTCGTGGCAGCAGCAGTATCGGCACCAGCAGCAACGGCAGGGCGACTGCCAATTCGGGCCAGCCGGCGCGCGCCAGGGAGCCGAACATCCAGAACGTGACCGAACGCAGGGCCTGGTCGTCGGCGACGTGAGCCAGAAAGCCGATGCCAGCACCGGCTACGGCGTTAATGGCGAGACCCGCCAGCAGCAAGGTGGCGACCCGTGTGTGTCCATCGTGTTGGGCCAGTTTCAAGACCAGGACGGTAGCCACGGCAGCTCCTCCAAAGGCCGCTGCCGGCAATAGCCAGCGATTGGCCAGGCTAGGGTCTAGGTCCCAGGTGTAGCCGAGAACCATGACCGCAGAGGCGGCCAATGCCGCGCCGCTGGACAAGCCGATCAGGCCGGGATCCGCGAGCGGATTGCGAACCAGGCCCTGCATGGCGGCACCCGCAGTGGCCAGCGCGCCGCCGACGCTCAGCGCCAACAGCAGGCGTGGCAGCCGCAGGTGCAGCAGCGTGGTTGCCTCGAAGGGGAGCGGTGACGCGCCTACCGGCAAGCCCAACCAGTTGAGCACGGTCATTCCGGCAATCGGCAGCGCACCCGAGGTTAGCGCCAAGGCGGAGGCCACGAGCACGGCGATGGCCAGTCCCCAGAAAAGGGGCCAGGTTCTGCCTGAGCGGGGGAGCATGGTCTGCGCGGTCTGATTAGCGACGTAAGGAGCGCGCAAGAGTAGCCAAACTTGGTCGGAAGCGCTGCCTCAACCGACTCTTGCGTTGTGGGGTGCGCGGGTTTCGCACCGCGACAGCGCGCTACTTGTTCAGGATTAGTCGGTCGTTACGTGTGCGCAGCAGGCGATACTCCTGGCCGCGGTGCTCGATGACCAACTCTCGGTTTCCGCGCAATAGCTCATCGCTTTGTATCCGCGGCGTGGCCGGCTTTGCGGTGGCCGCAAGCGCAGGCGAAGGGCGCAACGTCAGGGTACTGGACATCCTCAGAGCTCCTCGGTTGATTATCAAATGATAATCATTATCGATAAATAATCAAGCGCCAAGTGTCGGCCGGTGATCATTGGCGGTACGTCATGAAGCGGGGGTTTTTGGGTGCCATCCTGCGGTATGGCCACTGGTATACTGCGCGCCCCGCGCGAAAGTGGCGGAATTGGTAGACGCACTGGATTTAGGTTCCAACGCCTAGCGGCGTGAGAGTTCGAGTCTCTCCTTTCGCACCAGAATTTGTTACGTGCTGGTAAAAATCAACGTTAATTAGAGCCTTATAAATGGAAGTTCATGTCGATTCACCCGGCGGACTGCGCCGGGATTTGCGCGTGCGTGTACCTGCGGAGCGGGTGAACAAGGCGGTCGGCGAGCGTCTGCAACGCTACGGCAGCCGCGCCAAGTTGCCCGGCTTTCGGCCCGGCAAGGCGCCCGCCAAGGTCATTGAGCAACAGTATGGCGAAGCCGCGCGGATGGACGCGATCTCCGACATCGTCAATCAGACCTATCCGGAGGCCTTGAGTCAGGCCGGCGTGACCCCAGCAGGGCAACCCCGCATCGACATTACGGTCGAGAAGCCGGGCGAACCCTTGGAGTACGTGGCTCACATCGAAGTGTATCCCGAGGTCAAACTCGCGGCGCTGGAGGCCTTGAAGATCGAGCGGCCGCTGGTTGAGGTGAGCGAGGCTGACGTCGACAAGCTGATCGAGAACCTGCGCAAGGCTCGCCGCGAGTTTGTGGCGGTGGAACGCGCCTCGCAGGCGGGTGACAGCGTGACCGTCGATTTTCTCGGCAAGCTGGACGGTGAGCCGTTTGCCGGCTCTGAAGGCAAGGACGTGCAGTTCGAGATCGGTGCTGGGCAGTTCCTGCCCGACCTCGAGAACGGCATCGTGGGCAAGGTCGCCGGAGCGGACGGCTTTGTGGTCGATGTGCATTTCCCCGAGGACTATCGCGCCGAGAACCTTCGCGGCAAGACGGCCCAGTTCGAGGTTCAGCTCAAGGAAGTTCGCGAGCCGAAGCTGCCGGAAATCGACGAAGCGTTTCTGAAAACCCACAACGTTGAAGAGGGTGCCGGCCTCGAAGGGCTGCGCGCCAAGTGCCGCGCCGCTTTGGAGAAGGAGCGCGACAAGGCGGTCCAGGGCCGCCTGAAGAGTCAGGCGCTTGATCAGCTGCTGAAGCTGAATCCGCTGGAACTGCCCCAAGCGCTGATTGCGCAGGAAATTCCTCGCCTGCGTGAGGAAGCGGCTGCGCGCATGAACATGTCCAAGGCCGATGCCGAGAAACGCAAGGCGATGTTGCCGGATACGCTGTTCGAGCAGACCGCACAGCGTCGAGTGGCGCTGGGTCTTCTGATTGGTGAAGTGATCAAGGCGCGCGACCTCAAGCTGGATGAGGCGCGTGTCGACAAGGCACTGGATGACCTGGCCATGGATTACGAGCAGCCCGAGCAGGTCAAGGCGTTCTATCGTTCGCGACCGGATCTGCTGCAGGGACTGCGTGCCATGGCCTTGGAAGACCAGGTAGTCGAGAGCCTGATTGCCGGTGGCGCGCAATCGGAGGTGGTTACGACGCTCGATGAGCTCTTGAATCCGGCGCAGCCGGCGCAAGCTTGATAGATTGAACCGCCGAGGCCAGTCGTCCGCGTGGACGACTGGCCCGACCCCATGACTCTCGCACCGTGTCGGAAGACAGTGCGTGCACACAGGATGAATCCATGACCGATATCGTGACCCGCGCCCAGCATCTCGTGCCGATGGTGGTGGAGCAGACGGCGCGTGGTGAGCGTGCTTTTGACATCTACTCGCGCCTGCTGAAGGAGCGCGTGATCTTCATCGTTGGTCCAATCGAAGACCACATGGCGAATCTGGTGGTGGCGCAGCTGTTGTTCCTGGAGTCTGAGAACCCGGACAAGGACATTCACCTGTACATCAATTCGCCGGGTGGGGTGATTACGTCCGGTATGTCGATCTACGACACGATGAAGTTCATCAAGCCGGATGTGGCGACGATGTGCATCGGCCAGGCCGCCAGTATGGGGGCGTTCCTGCTGTCAGCCGGTGCCAAGGGCAAGCGGTTTGCACTTCCCAACGCCCGGGTGATGATTCATCAGCCGTCAGGTGGCGCGCAGGGGCAGGCGACCGACATCGAGATTCAGGCCAGGGAGATTCTGTATCTCCGGCAGCGTCTGAATACGCTGATGGCGGAACACACTGGCCAGTCAATCGAGAAGATCTCGCGCGATGTGGAGCGCGATTTCTTCCTCAATGCCGAGGCTGCGAAGGAGTATGGCCTGATTGACGAGATACTGACGCAGCGCATCACGACGACCGCTTAAGCGGATGGCCAAGACCGCGCGGCTGTTCAGGTTTTGCACGAAAATGACACTGTGCTATACAGCAAGTGTCACCGGGCGGCTTCTCGCCCAGGTTGAGGACCCGAGATGAGCAACGAGACCAAGAGCGGCGGCACCCATAGCGGTCGGGTTCTGTACTGCTCTTTCTGTGGCAAGAGCGAGCACGAAGTCCGCAAGCTGATTGCGGGCCCCTCGGTGTATATCTGTGATGAGTGTGTCGATCTCTGCAACGACATCATCCGGGAGGAAGTCCACGCCAAGCCCACGACCAAAGGTTTGCCCAAGCCGCAGGAAATCCGTGCGGTTCTGGATGAATATGTGATCGGGCAGGACACGGCGAAGAAAATTCTTTCGGTCGCGGTTTACAACCATTACAAGCGCCTGTCGGTGAAGGGCTCTACCGATGGCATCGAGATTTCAAAGTCCAATATCCTGTTGATCGGTCCCACCGGCTCCGGCAAGACCTTGCTGGCAGAGACACTGGCGCGGCTGCTGGATGTGCCGTTTGCGATCGCTGATGCCACGACCCTGACCGAGGCGGGTTATGTTGGCGAGGATGTCGAGAACATCATTGCGCGCCTGTTGCAAAAGTGTGACTACGACGTTGAGAAGGCCCAGCGCGG
>JBFJKG010000029.1:0-11065 GCA_041635075.1 Solimonas sp. | reverse complement strand
TACCTCTGCCTACACCGTCAAGCGCTATCCGCCAGCACTGGTTGACTACCTGCGCGGGCACGGGCGCCACAAGGTGCTGTTTGGCAGCAACTATCCGATGATCCAGCCGGCTCAGGCGCTTGCCGGCCTGGCATCGCTAAATCTGGATGAGGAAGCGACGACGGCCTTTCTGGCCGACAACACACAACGCGTATATCGGTTGTAGCATCGCGTACAGACGCACACAGGGCCGCCCGTTCTGGCCCTGTTCTTGCGATACGGGACTATGGGGATGCAAGGGGAAGGGCTTCATGCGGAAGCACGGCACGGGAGTTGTTGCGGGTGCATGCGCACTGCTGGTGCTCAGCGGTTGCGGCGGCACACCGGGTGGCGACAGCGGTGGCACCGATGGGACGGTGCCTGCGCCCGTCACCACGCCGTCACCGTCGCCGACTGCGCCGACTGCCAGCGCGCTGAACTGCCCGCCGGTGGTCATAACCAACCCCAGCAGCGGCCAGTCCGCCTACCCACAACCCCCACCCGCCTTTAGCTGGCAAAGCAACTGGCAAAGCTGCGAGGTCAGCTTCAAGTCGTTGCGGTCTGGCTCGCAACTCTATGCAGTGCTGTTTGCGCCTGCGAATGTGGACTTCAACTCGGCGCGATTGCCCGCGGTCGTGATCACGCCGGCCTCCAGTGGCGCCGTGCAGACGCGCTACCACTGGGCCGCGCGATATCTCGCCGGCAACGGCTACCTTGCGTTGACGGTAGACCCGCAAGGTGTAGGCCGCTCCGAACTGGTGTCCGCCCCGCAGTCGCTCGACAACTACATCGACGCCACTGACAGCGCGCTCAGCTTCCTGCTGTCCACCGCCAACCCGGTGCATGCCAATGTCGACCCTTCGCGCTTGGGCGCAGCGGGCCACAGCCTGTCCGCCCGAGCGGTGAGCTGGCTACAGGGCGAAGATCGGCGCATTGGCGCCATCGTCGCCTGGGACAACCTCTCCAGCACACGACAAGGCGATGCCGGGACCGCTTCCGGCGGCGGCCCCCTCGGCGCACTGTTTGGAACCGAAGCACCCGATCAGAATGCGCCGGTGGTGCCGCTGGTTCCAGCGATGGGTCAGGCTTCAGACGATCCGAGTTCACTGAACCCGCTACCCAACCGCGAAAAGAAGAAGACCGCCTATGCGTACTGGCGCGATCACGGCGTGCCCAGCATGCAGGTCGTGTTTCGTGACGCCGAGCACGACGATTGGGGACAGACGGCGGCAACGCCGGATGCCGAGGCCTCCAGGCGGCTGCACCGCTTCGCCTTCCTGACGCTGGCCTGGTTCGACATGTGGCTGCGCCAGGATGGGGGCGCGCAGCTGCGCCTGCTCAGCGGCAATGTCGTCGGCGACCGCTGGGCAGAGGTCTACAGCAGCAAATACCGGTCCGCGCTGTACCTGCCGCGCGCCGGTATCGATTGCCCTGATCTCGTGAACGAACCCTGCGCGGCGGCATACGCGCCGTAGCCACATCCGGCACGCATCCCGCCTAGGCCGGCTTGGAGATGCCGCGCCACAGCATCTCGAACAGTGGATTGGCCTGCTTGGTCAGCGGCTCCTTCATGCCGCGATGGATGTACATCTGCACCAGGCGACCCAGTACGCCCATGATGAAGTCCAGCAGGTACTTCTCCTCGACCTGATCATTGAGGATGCCGCGCGCACGCCCCTCCCCCAGCACCTTGAGGAAGGCGCCGAACAGGATCGGATTCTGGTAGTGCTCCATGCGCCGCCAGGTGTTGACGTAAACCGAACTCATGATCAGCTGCGCCACCTGAGGGTGCTTCTCGAAGAAGTCGAGCACCACCCAGAACACCTTGCGCAACTTCTCCTTGTAGTCCTCGATGCCCTGCAGGTGGTCGATCATCCGCGTCGCCAGCTTGCCCAGCCAGGTATCCAGCGACGAGAACAGCAGCGCTTCCTTGCTGCCGTAGTACTTGTATATGGTCTGCAGCGAAACATTGGCGCCACGCGCCACTTCGATCAGCCCCACGCGGTGGAACTCGCGCTCGGCAAAGATATCCAGCACCGCCTGTTCAATTCGTGCCTGAGTGTCCGGGTCCAGTTGGGTCCGGTCCGCAATCACGACTTCGGTTCGACGCATAAGCCCCTCATTCCACTGATGTTTAGTAATAGGTCTTACTGAAAACTCCGACAAGGCAGTCTGAAACACTGATCTGGCCTCGCATTGACCGCCGCCGGTAATGCTGTTTAAGCTGCTGCGGCTGGCAACTCTAGAGGACAAGCCTGCGGCTTGTCATGCCGGCCACCGCTACAAACTGGATGAATGGTAATTTTAGTTACCATTGCATGCAACTCCTGTCGCCACCCGAGAGACTCATGACCGAAGCATTCATCTACGACGCCGTGCGCACGCCGCGTGGCAAGGGCAAGAAGGACGGTAGCCTTCATCAGGTTACGCCGATACACCTCGTCGCCAACCTGCTGTGGGCGCTGCAGGCACGCAACCAGAATCTCGACACCGCGCTGGTGGACGACGTGGTGCTTGGCTGCGTGACACCGGTCGGCGAACAGGGCGCGGACATCGCGCGCGTTGCCGTGCTCTACGCGAACTGGGCCGAAAGCGTCGCTGGCGTGACCCAATCCCGCTTCTGCGCCTCCGGCCTGGAATCGGTCAACATCGCCGCCCAGAAAATCGGCTCCGGCTTCGAGGACCTGGTCGTCGCCGGCGGCGTGGAGAGCATGTCGCGCTGGGCCATGGGCTCCGACGGCGGTGCCTGGGCTATGGACCCGCGGGTCAACCAGTACACCGGCTTCGCGCCACAAGGCATCGGCGCCGACACCATCGCAACGCTGGAAGGCTTCTCGCGCCAGGACGTCGATGCCTTCGCGCTGGCCTCACAGCAGAAGGCGGCACGCGCACGTGCCGAAGGCCGTTTTGCCAAGTCACTGATTCCGGTCAAGGACATCAACGGCATGGTCGTGCTTGATCACGACGAGTTCATCCGTGGTGACGCCACGATGGAAGGCCTCGCGCAACTCAAGCCTTCGTTCGAACAGATGGGGCAGATGGGCTTTGATGCCACCGCCCTGCGCACGTACACCACGCTGGAAAAGATCAACCACGTGCACCACGCCGGCAACAGCTCTGGCATCGTTGATGGTGCAGCGCTGATGCTGATCGGCAACAAGAAGATCGGCAAGAAGCTGGGGCTCAAGCCGCGTGCGCGCATTGTGCAGACCGCGGTCATTGGCTCGGAGCCGACCATCATGCTGACCGGCATAGGCCCGGCCTCGAAGAAGGCGCTGAAGCGCGCCGGCATGGAGGCCAGCAACATCGATCTGTTCGAAATCAACGAGGCCTTCGCTGCCGTGGTGATGCGCGCTCAGCGCGATCTGGGCATTGACCCCGCCAAGGTCAACGTCAACGGCGGCGCCATCGCCATGGGTCACCCGCTGGGTGCCACGGGCTGCGCGATTCTCGGCACCCTGCTCGACGAAATGGAGCGCCAGGACAAGCAGACGGGCCTGGCCTCGCTGTGCGTCGGCGCCGGCATGGGAATCGCCACCATCATCGAGCGCGTATAGCGGTGAGCCGGGCCCCCGCGCCGCGGGGATCTCAGCGCCGAACGCCGAACACGGCCGGCGCGCAACCGAATTCGAGAACTGAACATGACTGCAGTGCAATTCAACAAAGATGCTGATGGCATCGTCACGCTGACGCTGGACATGCCGGGCCGTTCGATGAACGTGCTCAATGAAGAACTGACCGGACCGTTTGCCGATGCGATCACCCGCATTGAAGGTGACGCCACGATCAAGGGCGTGATCATCACCTCCGGCAAGAAAGAATTCCTCGCCGGTGCGGACATCGAGAAGGTCTACAAGATGACGCGCCCGGAAGAAGCCTTTGAGCTGTCCGAAGCGTTCAAGGCCTTCCTGCGGCGCCTGGAGAAATGCGGACGCCCGGTGGTCGCGGCACTCAACGGCACTGCGCTCGGCGGTGGCCTGGAACTGGCGCTGGGCTGCCATTACCGCATTGCCATTGACGACCCCAAGGCCAAGTTCGGCCTGCCCGAGGTCAAGCTGGGTCTGCTGCCTGGTGGCGGCGGCACGCAGCGCCTGCCGCGGCTGATCGGCATTCAGGCCTCGTTGCCGCTGATGCTGGAAGGCAAGGAATTGAAGGCGGCACAGGCCAAGCAGCAGGGTATCCTCAACGAACTGGCGACCGACAAGGACGACATGTTCGCCAAGGCCCGCGCCTGGATTGCCGCCAATCCCAAGCCAGTACAGCCCTGGGACGACAAGAAGTTCCGCTGGCCCGGTGGCGATTCCAAGAACCCGGCCAACGTGCAGATGTGGGCGATTGCCCCGTCCATGGCCAGTGCCAAGTCCTACGGCAACTATCCGGCCGTGACCAACATCATGTCCTGCGTGTTTGAAGGCGGCATCACCGATTTCGACACCGGCTGCCGCGTGGAGTCGCGCTATTTCGCGAACTGCGTGGTCTCGCAGGTCAGCAAGAACATGATCGGCTCGCTGTGGTTCCAGTTGAACGGCATCAACAAGGGCAGCTCGCGGCCGGAAGGCTTTGAGCGCTCCACGGTGAAGAAGCTGGGCATCCTCGGCGCCGGCATGATGGGCGCCGGTATTGCGTATGTCTCGGCCAAGGTCGGCATCGAAGTGGTGTTGCTGGACACCACACAGGAGGCCGCGGACCGGGGCAAGGCGTACTCGGCAAACCTGCTCGATAAAGCCATGAAGAAAGGCCGCATGACGCAGGCCGGCAAGGACGAACTGCTGGCACGCATCAAGGCGACCACTCGCTACGACGATCTCAAGGGCAGTGATCTGATTATCGAGGCGGTGTTTGAGGATCGCGCGATCAAGGCCGATGTCACCAGGAAAGCGGAAGCGCAGCTCGCCAAGACCGCGGTATTCGCCTCCAATACTTCGACCTTGCCGATCACCGGCCTCGCCACCGCCAGCGAGCGGCCCAAGAACTTCATCGGCCTGCATTTCTTCTCGCCCGTAGACAAGATGCCGCTGGTGGAGATCATCAAGGGCAAGAAGACCTCGGCGGAGACGCTGGCCAAGGGCTTCGACTTCGTGCAGCAGATCAAGAAGACGCCGATCGTGGTCAACGACTCGCGCGGCTTCTACACCTCGCGCTGCTTCGCCACCTACCCGATGGAAGGCCTGACCCTGCTCGCCGAGGGCCAGCATCCGCGCGCCATCGAGATGGCGGGGCTGCAGGCCGGCATGCCGGTCGGTCCGCTCGCGGTGCAGGATGAAGTCTCGCTATCGCTGTCGATGCACATCATCGAGCAGACGCGCAAGGATCTGGCAGCTGAAGGTAAGACCGTCGCCGAGCATCCGGGAGTCGCCGTCATAGAAAAGATGTGCAAGCAGCTCGACCGACCTGGCAAGAAGGCCGGCAAGGGCTTCTACGACTACCCTGCCGGCGCACCCAAGCATCTGTGGGCCGGTCTCGCCGATGCGTTCCCGTTGGCCGAACAACTGCCGCAGCAGGAGATGATCGATCGCCTGATGTATGCACAGGCCAATGAAGCCGCCAAGTGCCATGAAGAGAAGGTGGTCGAGACAGTCGCTGACACCAATATCGGCTCGATCTTCGGCTGGGGCTTCGCGCCATTCCAGGGCGGGGCCCTGCAGTTCATCAATGCCGTCGGTCTGGAGCAGTTCGTGAAGCGCTCAAAGCAGCTGGAGAAGAAGTACGGCGCGCGTTTCAAGCCCGCCAAGATTCTGGTTCGCATGGCCAAGGAAGGAGCGCGCTTCGATGCTTAATACCGCGCTTGCGCAAGGCAGCTACGTCACCGACGAGCTGCGCATGTTCCAGGAAACGGCCAAGCGCTTCATGCAGACCGAAGTCGCACCGCACGTCACGCGCTGGGATGAACAAGGCTGCGTGGACCGCGAGCTGTGGACCAAGGCTGGTGAGCTGGGGCTGCTGTGCCCCAGCATCCCCTCCGAGTACGGCGGCGGCGACGGCAATTTCGCCTTCGAGAAAGTGCTGATTGAAGAGCAAGCCAAGGCCGGCTGCTCGGCCTGGGGCCTGTCGCTACACAACGGCATCGTTGCGCATTACATCCTCAACTACGGCACCGAGGCGCAGAAGCAGACCTGGCTACCCAAGCTGGCGTCCGGCGAACTCGTCGGCGCCATCGCCATGACCGAGCCGGGCACCGGCTCCGACCTGCAAGCGGTCCGCACGACCGCGATTGAAGATGGCGATGACTATGTGGTCAATGGCCAGAAGGTGTTCATCACCAACGGCCAGCAGGCCGGGCTGATCATTGTCGTTGCCAAGACCAACCCCAACGAGAAGGCCAAGGGTGTGTCGCTGGTGGTGATCGAGACCGACAAGGTTGAAGGCTTTCGCCGTGGCCGCAACCTCGAGAAGGTCGGTATGCACGGCCAGGACACCTCGGAGCTGTTCTTCGAGAATGTGCGTATCCCCAAGACCAATCTGCTCGGCAAGGTCGAGGGCATGGGCTTCCTGCAGTTGATGGAGCAGTTGCCGCAGGAGCGCCTGATCGTCGCGCTGGCGGCAGTTGCCGCCATCGAACTGGCGCTGGACATCACCACCACCTACGTCAAGGATCGCAAGGCCTTTGGCAAGCGCGTGATCGATTTCCAGAACACGCGCTTCAAGCTGGCCGAAGCACGCACCGAAGCCATGCTCGGCCGCGTGCTGATCGAACGCTGTACCGAGCTGCTATTGCAGCGCAAGCTGGACCCGGTAACGGCGGCAATGGCCAAGTACTGGACTACCGATAAGCAGTTCGAAATCGCCGATCTGTGCCTGCAGCTCCACGGCGGCTACGGCTACATGGATGAGTACCCGATCTCACGCCTGTGGCGCGACTCGCGCGTACAGCGCATCTATGGGGGCACCAATGAGATCATGAAGGAACTGATTGGCCGCTTCCTGTAAAGCCCGGATTCAAACACCGTCCGTTAAGCTGTACAGCTCATTATTCAACGAGGCAACACTATGTTCAGCCTGCTGATGGACTGGATGAAGGCCAACAAGATCCTGCCGCAGATCTCCGACACCGAACGGCAGGCGTTGGAAGCCGGCTCGGTGTGGATTGACGGCGGGCTGTTTGCCGGCACGCCTGACTTTGCGGCGATACTGAAGGAGCCCTACGGCGGCCTCACCGCAGAGGAGCGCGCCTACATCGACGGGCCGGTCAACGAACTGCTGGAGATGGTGGATCGCTATCGCATCGGGCAGACCAAGCGCATGCCCGATGCGATATTGAAGTTCCTGAAGCAGAAGGGCTTCATGTCATTCCTGATCCCCAAGAAGTACGGCGGCCTCGAGTTCTCCACGCTGGCCATCTCGACCATCATGGCCAAGATCGGCGCCGTGAACTCCACGGTCGGCACCTTCGTGGTGATTCCGAACTCATTGGGCGCCGCCGAACTGATCATTCACTACGGCACGCAGGCACAGAAGGACCACTATCTGCCCAAGCTGGCCTCCGGCGAGTATGTGCCCTGCTTCGGCCTGACCGAGCCCACAGCCGGTTCCGATGCCGCCAGCATCAAGGCTGAGGGCCTGGTGTTCAAGGATGGCGACGGTCAGATCAAGATCAAGCTCAATTTCCGCAAGCGCTATATCACGCTGGCACCGATCGCCAATCTCGCGACCATCGCCTGCAAGCTACACGACCCGGAGCAGCTGCTAGGCAAGGGCCAGGATGCGGGCATCACCTGCGTATTGCTGCACCAGGGCACGCCCGGCTTCAGCAACGGCGATCATCATGACCCCATTGGCGATCCGTTCTACAACGGCCCGCTGTACGGCAAGGATGTAGTGGTGTCGGTCGACAACATCATCGGCGGCAGCGAACGCGCCGGTCAGGGTTGGCGCATGCTGATGGAGCAGTTGGCGGGCGGCCGCATGGTGTCGCTGCCGGCTGGCGCGGTGGGTGGCGCCATGGCAGTGGCCGCCGTTACCGGCCCCTACTCGATGGTCCGTCAGCAGTTCGGCATTCCCATCGGTCGCATGGAAGGCGTCGAGGACAAGGTCGGCAAGATTGCAGCCCTGACCTACATGCTGGAAGGTGCACGCGTGTTCGGATGCACCGCAGTGGATAACGGCAACCAGCCACCCGTGGTGTCGGCGGTGATGAAGGCGTACACCACAGAAGTCAGTCGCCAGCTCATCACCGACGGCATGGATGTGTTCTCTGGCGCCGGCGTCATGCAGGGTCCGAACAACATCCTCGGCATGGGCTACAAGTCCGCACCGGTCGGCATCACCGTCGAGGGCGCGAACATCATGACGCGGACGCTGATGATCTTTGGTCAGGGCGCTACGCGGTGCCACCCCTACGCGCTCAACGTGGTCAAGGCAGTGGAAGGCGACGATGTCCCTGCCTTTCGAAAGAATCTGCTGGGCTGGATCGGGCACTTCCTCAAGGGCCTGTTCCGTGCGGAGCTGAACTTCCTGACCCGTGGCTTGCTGGTCTCGGTGCCGGAGGTGCACGCAGAGACACGCACCCACTACAGACGTCTCGGCTGGGCCGCCTCTCGCTACGGCGTGATGACCGACCTGGCGATGTTCGCCATCGGCGGCAAGCTCAAGGCCAGGGGGAAACTTACGGGTCGCTACGCCGATGCACTGGCATGGCAGCTGCTGGCGGTTGGTGCGCTGCGCCGCTTTGAAGCCGAGGGCAGCAAGACAGAGGATCTGCCGCTGGTGCGTTATGCCTGCGAGTACGCGCTGAACCAGATCCAGGAAGCGTTCGTAGGGATCTACAGCAACTTCGATGGTCCGCTGGGGCTGTGGCTCAAGACCATTGGCCTGCTGGAACTGCGCATCAACCCGCTGGGTCAGCTGCCCAGTGACGCAGAGAGCCATCGCGCCGCCCTGACCATACAGAGCTATAACGCCCAGTATCGCCGCCTGAGCGAAGGCGTGTTCATTTCCAAGGACACCCGCATTGGCGCCAGCCGCTTGCTGCATGCCTTTCGCCTGGTAACTGAAGCACACGATGCAGCCGAACGTGTGATCCGTGCGCAGCGTGCCAAGCAACTGCCACGGGGGCCGCTGCCGGGCGAGCTTGCAGACGAAGCCGCCAAGGCCGGCATCATCGATACCGCGGAGGCGCAAAAGCTGAAGGACGCGTTGGCTGCACGCATGGCCGCCATCGAGGTGGATGAGTTCTCGCCGGAACAATACTTCCGCGATCTGGAGGCGGATCACAAACAGGCACCCGCAAAAGCCGCCAACGCCTGATCCCGTCGCTATCAACCCGCGCTGAAACGCAGGTTGTTTGTCCCAACATTCGGCCCATGCCATGACCAATCCTTTGCTCCGCGGTGTTCGCGTCCTCGATCTCTCCCGCCTGCTGCCCGGTCCGTACTGCACCCTGCTGCTGGCACAACTGGGCGCCGAGATCATCAAGATCGAAGAACCCAACGGCGGCGACTATGCACGCAGCCTGTCCACCGAACTGTTCTCGCTGGTCAATCGCGGCAAACAGTCGCTGACGCTGGACCTGCGCAAACCCGAAGGGGTGGAGATCCTCAAGAAGCTGGTAGCCGAAGCCGATGTCCTGCTCGAATCCTTCCGGCCCGGGGTGATGGACAAGCTCGGCTGCGGCTACGAAGCACTGAAGGCGGTCAACCCCAGGCTGGTGTACGCAGCGCTGACCGGCTACGGCCAGAGCGGCCCGTATCGAGATCGCGCCGGTCATGACATGAACTACTGCGGCTATGCCGGCGCACTGGATCAGATTGGCAGCGCTGACGGCGGCGCGGTGCTGTCCAATACGCAGATTGCTGACCTCGCTGGTGGGGCACTCACCTGCGCCACCGGCATTCTGGCCGGCGTGATTGGCGCGCGCACATCCGGAGTCGGGTGCTTCGTCGACTCCGCCATGCTCGACGGCACCCTGGCGCTGCAGGTAGTGGCACTGGGCACCCTGCGCACCATCGGCAAGACCCAGCCGCGCGGTACCGACATGCTCACGGGTGGATTGCCGAACTACAACCTGTATGAGTGCGCCGACGGCAAGTGGTTTGCGCTTGGCACGCTGGAGATGAAGTTCTGGCAGAGCTTCTGCAAGGCGGTGGATCGCCCCGACCTCGGAAAACGTCCGATGGCGCCCGGCAAGCTGGCGCAAGAGGTGCACGCCGAAGTCGCTGCATTGTTCAAAACCAGAACGCGCGATGAGTGGGAGGAGCTGCTCGCCCCGGCAGACGCCTGCACCAGCGGCATCTATACGCTGGAAGAAGCGCTTGAGAATGAACAGGTGCGCGCGCGTGGTCTGGTGGAGTCAGACAACGGCAAGCCCGCGATCGGCTCCCCCCTGCAGTTCCGGGACGCAGTCGCAGCAACGACTATCGCCGCACCTAAGCTGGGCGAACACACCGCCGCCATCCTAGGCAAACTGGGCCTCGAACCCGAGCAACTACAGACACTCAAGAGCAACCGCGTCTGCTGACCCCATCAGGCGGTGTCCTTGCGCAACGGTTGCATATTACGGGCGGTCTCAAGACCATGGCCGCATTGAGATGGACTTCATTTGGAGGTTCGCTGATATGAGTCAACGCACACGATGGACGCTGCTGCTGGCATTGATGCTGACCGGCACCGCCACTGCTGCACCCACCCGCTATGAACTGGATTCCAACCACACCTATCCCAGTTTCGAAGCGGATCATATGGGCATCTCCGTGTGGCGCGGCAAGTTCAATCGCAGCCACGGCACGCTGACCTTGGATCGCGCAGCTGAGTCCGGAACGGTGAACGCCGTGATCGACATCAGCAGCGTCGACTTCGGACACGACAAGATGAACGAGCATGCGGTGTCAGCCGACTTTTTCGACGTAGCGCAATACCCCACCGCAATCTACAGAGGCCGGCTTGTGGATTTCGTTAATGGTGCACCGACACGTGTGATCGGTGATCTCACCTTGCACGGCAACACTCAACCCGTGGCGCTGAATCTCAGCTGGTTCAAATGCGTCGAGCATCCTATGAAAAAGCGCGAGGTCTGTGGGGCTGACGCCACAGCCAGCTTTGAGCGCGACGCCTT
>JBFJKG010000028.1:0-11082 GCA_041635075.1 Solimonas sp. | reverse complement strand
GGCGTAGAGGCTGAGAGCGTTGAAGAGGCTCAGAACAATCTGATCATGGTGGTCGACGATTCGATCACGATCCGTCGCGTGACGGAGCGTCTGTTGCTCAAGCACGGGTTCCGTGTGGTGACGGCCAAGGATGGTCTCGATGCAATGGCGCAACTGCAGACCGATACGCCGGCTGCGATCCTGCTCGATATCGAAATGCCGCGTGCGGATGGTTTCGAAGTGGCGACATTCGTGCGCAATAGCCAGCGTATAGCCGCTACTCCCATCATCATGATCACGTCGCGTTCCGGTGAGAAGCATCGAGAACGTGCGCGCAGCATCGGCGTGAATCGCTACCTGATCAAGCCGTACCTGGAAGATCAGTTGATGGAAGAGCTGAATAGCGTTCTCGGCATCGCTGAAGGAGACGCGGCTTGATGGAACGCAATGAACTGTATGCGGTGCTGATGGCGATGAATCAGGACACGCTGCTGTTGCCCAACGCCGCGGTCGCCGAAGTGCTGCCGCGCGATGCACTGCAAAAGCACGCGGGCGGTGACGGACTGTCGTGGCTACTCGGACATTGCGACTGGAATAATCGGCGGGTGCCGGTCGTCTCCTTCGAGCGGCTTAACAATGCCGAGTCGGCCTCAGACCCGCGCCGGGAACGCATCGTCGTGCTGAACTCCCTGGGCAAACACCTGCCGAGTGGAAATCTGGCCATCATGACGCAAGGGTATCCCCACCTGGTGACGCTGAATCGTTCTGCGATGCGCAGCACTCGGTTACGGGAGAATGACCGCGAGGATCTGGTGCTGACGCGTGTGCGCATCGCCAATCAGGAGGCCTTGATTCCGAATCTGGAGCAGATCGAAGCCGAGATCGCCCGCGCGCAGCTGGCCGCGTAGGGAGCATGCCGAGGATGCTCCGGACGGATCACCAGACCTTGGTCACGCGCTGTCCCGCCGGTCGTGATCCCGGGAATGCGCCTGCGTGAGCGGCGCCTCGGCACAGGATATGGATCGCCTGCTGGAGGCTTTCTACGCCGCTGCCTTCCATCTGGAATGGGTGCGCTTTCGTCCGCATGCGCTTGAGCTGTTGTGCAAGGCCACCGGGGCGTCGGCTGCTGCTTGGCTGACCCGCGCCAGTAACGATCTTCCTGGCGAGTATGCGCAATGGCCGGAAGGCTCGGCTATCGAGCAGCAGGTCGTGCACGCGCTCTCATTTGGCGCTGGCGAGCATGTTCGCTACTTGAGGGATATCCCGCCGGGACTTGGCCACGAGCAACAGGCGGTCGCACTGAGTCTGGCGCATCGCGGCACACACTTGCATAGCGTCTTGCTGCTGAGCCTGCCGCCGAACGTGGATCCGGGCGCCGAGTATCTGTTGCGTGCAGGCGGCCATCTGTTGCAGGCGGGAACACTGGCGCTATCGCAGTTTGTGCGCCGAGACGAGTGGTTGCATGCCTTGGGGCGCGCATCTCGTGGCTGCTCGGCGCTGATAGACCGACGTGGTGCGGTTTATGTCGCCAGCCAGCGCTTCCGTGAGCTGATTGGCGCGCAGTATGGAAACCCGGACTTCGCCGAACTGCCGTTTCCGTTACCGGCGCAGACACTGGAGGAAGAAGGCGGAGATTTCAGTCTGCAGGGTGTGCACTTCCGCCTGAATCGGGAAGGCAATCTTTTTCTGTTGCATGCGCGCAGACCCCATCCGCTGGACGGTCTGTCGCCGCGCGAGCAGGAGATTGCGCGGGCTTTGGGACAAGGCAAGACGTTCAAGACGGTAGCGCGTGATTACGATATCGCGATCAGCACCGTGGCCAATCACGCCTCGCGGATTTACAAGAAGCTCGGCCTGTATCGGCGCGAGGATCTGGTCGGATTGCTGCGCACCGCTGCAACATCCAACCGGGCGTAATCTGCATTATTGCCTGCAGTCGCGTTAAGCTCGCCGTTGAAAGAGGTGCGATGTTCCCGTCAGAGGAACTGGAGGAGATTCAACCTTGTGCGGTGATGGCTGCTGCGGCGTCTGTCGCCTGTGCTCAGGCGTAGTGCTGCAGCAGCAGTCCCATCGTTGCGCAGGCGAGTAGCGTCTTGATCAGCCCGACTTTGAAGCGCAGCATGGCCAGCATCGCGCTGCTGCCCAGCAGCAATGCGGCCAGGTTCAGTGATGCCGTCTGCGGCGTCGGTAGCGTCAGGCCGTAGCCGTGCCACTCGCCGACTTCGCCAAACAGCACGTGCAGCGCGAACCAGATCGATAGGTTGAGGATCACGCCAACCACGGCGGCAGTGATGCCGGTCAGCGCTGCGCCGAGGCCGGCATGGCCGCGCAGGCGCTCGATGTGGGGTGCGCCCAGAAAGATCCACAGGAAGCACGGTACGAACGTGACCCAGGTAGATAGCGTGGCCCCCAACAGTCCGGACGCCATGGGGTCCAGCGCGCCGGCTGCGCGGTGTGCGCCCAGAAAGCCGACGTAGGTCAGCACCAGTATCAGCGGGCCGGGTGTGGTTTCCGCCAGGGCCAACCCCTGCACCATCTCGGGGGGTGACAGCCAACCGTAGCGTTCCACTGCCTGCTGCGTCATATAGGCAAGGACCGCGTAGGCGCCGCCAAAGGTGACGACGGCCATCTTGCTGAAGAACAGGGCTTGTTGCGCGTAAACATGCGTGGCGCCGAGGCACACCAGCAGCAGAAGCAGCGGCAGCCCCCATAGGGCCGCGCCACAGAGCAGCACCTTCAGAGTCCAGTGATCGGGCGTGGCCACTGTGACGTCGGGGAGTGCCGTCTCCTCGCGGGAGGTTGGCGTGGAGAGGTTGGAGCGCGGGATCACGCGCAGGCGCACCCCCAACCAGCCGCAGCCTGCGGCGCACAGGATGATCAACGGAAACGGCAGCTTGAACGCGAAGATCGCGATGAAGGCCAGGCCGGCCAGGCCCCAGAGCGCGGGATGCTTCAAGGCCTTGCGACCGACGCGGATCACCGCTTCAACGACGATCGCCAGCGTGGCGGCCTGCATGCCGAACAGCAATCCCTGTACCCAGCCGAGTTCCCCATACAGGACATAGACTGCGGCGATTGCGGTCATCAGCACAAAGCCGGGCAGGATGAAAAGCAGGCCGGCGACAAGCCCCCCCAGTGTGCGGTGCAGCAGCCAGCCGATGTACGTTGCCAGCTGCTGGGCTTCAGGGCCCGGCAACAACATGCAGTAGTTCAGCGCGTGCAGAAAGCGGGTTTCGGAGATCCACCGTCGCTCCTCAACCAGCAGCCGATGCATCAGCGCGATCTGGCCGGCGGGTCCGCCGAAGCTGATCAGGCCGATCTTCAGCCATACGCGCAGCGCGCTGCCAAACGGGACTGGCGATGGGCTTGGAGGTGCGGAATGCTGAAGTGGGGATGCCATGTCGGCGACAATACAGCGCATGAATACTTCCACACTACCTCCGCATCAAGACTATGAGCACGGCATCACTGTTGTCGATACCTTGCAGGAACGGCCTGGGCTCGCCGCCTGCTATCTGATCCAGCGCGGAGATGAGTGCGCGTTTGTCGAAGCGGGTACTGCGCACGGTGTACCGCGCCTGCTGGCCCTGCTGGAGGCGCGCGGACTGGCGCGTGAGCAGGTGCGTTACGTGATACCCACGCACGTGCATCTGGATCACGCCGGAGGCGCTGGGGTGCTGATGCGCGAGTTACCGGATGCGCAGCTGGTCGCGCATCCGCGCGGTGCGCGTCATCTGATCGATCCATCCAAGCTGATTGCCGGCGCCAGCGCCGTCTATGGCAGCGAGGCGCTGGCGCAGATGTACGGTGAGATCGCGCCCATCGCCGAGACGCGCGTGATTGTCGCCGACGATGATCATTGCCTGCCGTTCGGCACGGGTGAGCTGAGGTTCATCGATACCCCGGGCCATGCACGGCATCATTTCAGTATCTGGGACCCCGTCAGCTGCGGCTTCTTCACTGGCGACACTTTCGGGCTGAGCTATCGCGAGTTCGATGGACCGGGGGGGGCGTTCCTGATGCCCACGACCACGCCTGTGCAGTTCGAGCCGGAGGCTTGGTTTGCTTCGCTGGCGCGCTATCTGTCGTTTGCGCCGCAGTGCATGTATCTGACCCACTACGGGCGAGTACGGAACGTGCCGAAGCTGGCTCAGGATCTGAAGCAGGGGTTGGAGCGGTACTGCGCCATCGCGCAGGCCCTGAAGTCGGAGCCTGAGCGCCATATGCGACTGAAGGCGGCGCTGATCGAGGATGCGCTGACGCAGTTGCGCCTGTTGGGCTGCGAGCTGTCGGGGTCGCAGGCCGGCGCGTTGCTCGCCTTCGACATGGAACTCAACGCCCAGGGGCTGGGCGTTTGGCTGGATCGTGACAGCGCCTAGCCAAGGCGTTCGGTGATATCCCTGCGCACATGAAAAGCCCCTCCTGCCGTCGAGCGGCAGGAGGGGCTCTGGATGCTGCTTCGTGGCGTCAGCTTGGGAACTGGATATCGGCGTAGGCTTCTGCCGACATCTCGGCGTACTCGGCGCGCGTCAACGCTGCCTGCGGTGCTATCGTGGCGCTGCCGCCGCTGATCGTGGCCTTGAGGATGCCGAGGTTGAGGGCCTCCTGGATGTGTCCACGCAGCGCTGGATCCACCTGATCCGCATCCGCAACCGGTACCACATTGCCGTCGGCATCCTGCACGCTCAGTGGCTCATCGCCGTGCGCCAGCGCTTCGGCCTCACGGCCGATGGCCTGCACCAGTGCATAGGCCGCCTCGGCGCGGCTGACCGTTGCACTTGCTTCGAACTGATTGCCTTCGATCCGCAGCAGTGGCAAGGACGTGGTGGAGCGGCTGAGTATCAGCTGACCGCTGCGAGTGACGGCTTCGGCCGCTGCCTGCAGGTAGGCTGGGCCGATGTCGGCGAATCGGAGCGCGCCATTGTGACTGCGGGTTTGGCGCACGCCCCACGACATCAGGTACTCGGCGAACTGCCCGCGAGTCAGCAGTGCCTGCGGCATGAAGCCGCCGGACAGACCATCCATCAGCCGGAACTTGACCGCAAACTCGGCGTAGGGGCGAGCGGGATCATTGACAGGCACGTCGTCGAGGCCGCGCACGGTTCCAGTGGCGATCTGCAGCACGCGCACGTCCAGCGTTGACGGACCGGCAACGCCGTTGGTGACACCCAGCGGATCGACCGCCACGCCGGAGATCGCGCCGATACCACGAACGCTGACGGTCCAGGTGCCGGCCATGCCGGGGGCTGTGGCGCCAACGTTGCTGCCCAGCAGCGGCAGCGCGATGCTGGAGCCATAGCGATTGCCCGCCGGGTCGGTGAGGACAATTGCGCAGGTGCAGGGGTCGCCCAATGGCTGGCTCCACTGAGCCGCCACCAGCGAGGTGCCCTCGCTGACCTCAAACGGCTGATCGGCCGGGTCCCCCACCGGGAGAAAATCGATGCTGTAGCTGCTCTCGGTGATTGCACCGCGCGGCAGTTCGGCGTGGAATCCGCGCTGCGTCAGGTTGGTCAGCCCGTAGTCCTTGCGCAGGCCGAGTGCAGTGGCGATGCCGGCCTCGATGTTGGCAAAGCCGGCGCCAACCTCCCAGGTTGCGTAGCCCGGCATGTTGGTGGCCGTGGCCTTGAAGATCTGCTTGACCTCGCGCCAGGTGAGATCGGGGTTGGCCTCCAGCAGCAAGGCCGTGAGTCCGGCCAGATGCGGTGCGGCCATGCTGGTGCCGGTTTTCTGGGTGTAGAACGGAACCAGTTCGAGAGGAATTTCACCTGACTCGATGTCGGCCTCGATATCCAGCGGCGCAAAGGGGTCCGCGGCAATTGCGCGGGTGGAGATGTAATTGGTCCCCGGCGTCACAACGGTCGGCCGGTCCTCAACGGTATAGATCTCGCCATCAACCTCGACCTGATAGACCTCATTGGCGAGGCTGCCGCGCGAGGAGCTTGGCGCCAGCAGGCCGCTCTTTTCGCCATTGGCAGCAGCCAGTACCCACGGCGCCTTCTTGAAGTTGCCGGTGATCGTGCCCTGACCGGAACCGGAGTTCCCGGCGGAGAACACGACGACGACGCCGCGATCCGCCAGCGCCTTGGTGGCGATATTGGTCGGATCGTCCGGATCGAAGCAGGTGCCGACATCACCGGTGTTGCCGAATGAGTTGGTGACGATGCGCAGGTTGTATTCGGGGTGCTCGTCAAGAATCTGCATCGCGTAATCGAAGCCGCCGAGCGCATCGAGCACCAGCAGCGTTGCGCCGGAGCCGTAGCCAATCAGACTTGCGCCACGTGCCGCGCCTGCGTAGCGGCCGTCGGACAGCGTGCCATCACCGCCGGCAATGCCGGCGACATGGGTGCCGTGGGACCCCAGCACATCGGTATTCGGGAAGCCTTCGACCGGCGTGAAGGGCACGGTTTCATCGTAGCCGTCGTCTTCGAAGGTGCCGGCAAGCTGCCTCAGGTTGGTGTGTCCCAGGGCGTTGGCCACGACCTTGCTGCCGTACAGCAGATCCAGATGCGTGGCGTCGATGCCGGAATCGTTGACCAGTATCGCCACCCCCTTGCCGGTAATTGGCTCGCCATTGGCGTTGACCAATTCCGGGGCGGCCGCCGCCTGATCGACCGAGGTCAGATAGCGCGCCACATCATCCTCGTATGACAGCGGCGCATTCCAGCGCACGGAGCGCACGCCTGGCAGCTGCTTCAGCGCCTCGATCTGCGAGCGAGTGGCGATGACGCCGGCAATCGGCAGCTTGCCGAAGTGCAGGCCCTTGAGTCCCAGCTTCTTCAACAGGCCCAGGCGTTCCCTGGAAAGCGGACCCTTGCCCTCAAAGCTGACGATGACTTCCATCGCCTCGGCCGGAGCCAGTGCGGCGATGCGCGCCTCGGTAGCTGCGGAGGCCAGGGTGCAACTGGCAGTTGCGAGCGGTGGTGGCGGGGGCAGGTCATTGCCACGGGCGCTGGGCGCTTCAATGGATGTACTGCTGCCGCAGGCGGCTACGAGCAGGGTCAGCGCAAAGACGACCCCACGGGCGCGCAGCCCGCGGACGGTGACATGGTTCATTTACTTCCCCAATGATCTAGTGTGTGCCGGTCTCAGGCGGACCGGTTATAGGTAGCGGGCATACGCACGAAGCGCGCCAACTGGTGGCGAGATTTTATTCATCCGGGCCTGTGGCGCCAACAGGGAAACCCCTACTTCGTGGATTGGGCGGGGTCTCGCATCAGCAGTCGGCAGATTGCGGGCAACAGCAGCACCGCTCCCAACATGTTGGCAACAAACATGAATACCAGCAGCTGGCCCATATCGCGCTGGAACTGCAGATCCGAGAACAGCCACGCCGCCACGCCGCCCGCCAGACACAGGCCGGTGAAGATCACCGCCTTGCCAGTCTGCCGCAGCGTGGCGAGGTAGGCCTCACGCAGCCTTAGGCCCTCGCGCATCCGGTCCTGGAGTACGTCATAGACATAGATGCCGTAGTCCACACCGATGCCGACCGCCAGTGTGACGACTGGCAGCGTGGCCACCTTGAGGCCGATGCCAAATACGGCCATCAGGGCGTTGGCAAAGATCGAAACCATGAACAGCGGCAGGCAGATCGCGGCCAGTGCGGTGATCGAGCGGTAAGAAACCAGCAGCAGCGTGCCGATGACGGCATAGACCCAGAGCACCGCCGGCAGCTCCTTGCGATGGACCACCGCGTTGGTTGCGCCCATGACGCCGACGTTGCCGGAGGCCAGCGCAAAATGAACCGGACAGGCACCGGGCTGCGTCATGCCCTGCTGTGTGCGCTGTGCGGTCAGGGCATCAATGTGTTGCTGCAGCGTCAGGATCTCGGGCCGCGCCTCGATCTGCTCTTCAGCGAGGTTCAGCGCGCGCAATGCGGTCTTTGACGTCTCGAGTTGTGCCTGGGCGAGGCCGAGTTCGCGACGCTGCGGCAGATCGGCCGCGCACGCGTCCGCGTCTGCGTCCGCATGCAACCGGTAGAACTCGTCGGCGTTGCGCTGGTTGAAGGCTTCTACCGACGCGGCAATGTGTTCGATCGTAGTGGCGCGATGGTCCGCCGTGAATACGAACACCGGCATCGCGCTGCAATCCACGTTCAATAGCCCGGTCGACGTCTCGATGCCCTTGGTCGACAGCACCAGCCCATCGTGATTGCGCGGGATTACCTCGAACTTTGGATTGACCTCCCACAGGCCCGAGTAGATGCGCTTGGCGATATAGGCCAGGCTGCGGGCCGAGGACACGCCCTCGGTGTTTTCCATGTGCCAGGTGAAGCGGTCGAGCTGTTCCAGTGCATCGTGATCGATGCAGGCCCAGGGCTGGGCCTCGGCGATGACCTTCAGCACGTCCGTGCCGATAGCAAAATTTGCGGTAATGGCTGCGACATCACGGTTGTAGCGCGAGTCCGGACGCAGTTCCGGCACCCCGGCCTGGGCATCACCGACGATGCGCTGATCCTGCATCCACCAGGATGCGGCGAAGACCAGAACCGAGCCCAGCAGCAGGGCCAGCGCGTACGGCCGTTCGGTGACTCGCGCCAGCCACTGCCAGAGCCGGTCGGCCCGCTCGGCGGTGCGGGCGCGGCGTTGCTGGAACGCCTGCAGATTGTTCAGGCGCAGCCCCGACAACCAGATCGGCATCATCAGCTTGTTGGTGACGATCACCGCGAGCATGCCGAAGCAGGCGTTGAAGGACATCTCGCGAATGCTGCCGATCGGCACCAGCTGCAGGGTCAGGAAGCCGGCGACGTTGGTCAGCAGCGCGATGGTTCCCGGCACGAACAGCCGGCGAAAGGTTGCGCGCGAGGCATCGTGACTGCTGTCACCTTGCGCGACCCGGTCTGCCCAAGTGTTGACGTACTGCACGCCATGCGAGGTGGAAACCGCCAGCACCAGAAACGGCACCAGGATGGCAAACGGATCAAGCCCGAAGCCAAAGCTGTGCAGCAGGCCAAACTCCCAGATCACCGCCACCAGCGAGCAGGCCAGCGGCAGCCAGGCCAGTCTCAGGCTGCCCAGATAGGTCCACAGCGCCAGCATCGTGGCCACGACCGTCAAGAGGAAGAACAGCATCACTTCCATTGCGGCGTCGGTGACATCACCAACGACGCTGGCGAAGCCGATGATGTGGACGCTAAGGCCGGGGACGAAATGCGGATTGTCTTCGGCTACGGCGGTCCACTCCCAGCCGTGGTAGCGCCGCAGCAGCGGCTCCTCGCCAGGCTCGCCAACGCGGCGTACTTCGAGGCCGAACAGCCAGTCGCGCCAGTTCGGTGTGCGGTAGAGGGTGGTGATGGGTTCGCCCGCCTCGAACGGTACATCCGCCGACCGCAGTTTCACCGGGTATCGGGTCGGCGATGTCAGGCGGCCGCGGACGTCGTTGTCGAGGCTATGGGCGACATGCAGGTAGTCGGTACGCGCGCGCGTGATCGGGCTGCGTTCCAGTACCTCTGCGAACACCATGGCCCCGCGCTGGTCGCTGCTGACCAGACGGCCGATGACGCCGGCCTTGCCGACGTTCTCGCGAATCTGCGCAAACATCTCGGGGGAGGGGGCGTAGTGGGCCGGGATCACGTCGCCCGCTGCAAAGCCGCCGTCCACCACCTCGATGTAACGCACATCACGGGTAAATATCGACGACACCCGCGCGCGGTCCATGCCGTCGATGAAGAACACTTCGTTGGTGGCGACCTTCAGCGCTTCAAGAAAGTCGGCCTCGTAGATGCTGCCATGATCGCGGATCAAGGCAACCAGCGTGGTATTGGCGCCGCCAAATTCGGCGCGGTACTGCTGGAACACCTGCATATAGGGGTGATCCGCCGGTACGGTCTTGTCGAAGCCGGCATCCGGACGGATCTGCAGCGCCTGCAGTGCAAGCACTGTCGTGGTCAGGATCAGGGCCCACACCGTCAGGCGGCGGCCGCGCACGCCGTAGATCAGCGGCTCCACCGCGCGCAGCAGGGGTTCGACGGACAGATTCATCGTGTGTTCTTGTCGTTGTGTAGGCCTGGCCGGCCACCCTGCGAGGATAGCGGGCACGGTCATCGGCAACACCTCCGTCTGGGTGAGGGTGACCGCGGACCGTCCGGCCGGTGCCGGCAGACCATTGGTCGCCATGCCATGCTGCCGATGGTTACCGAGTAGTAAATTCAACTCCGTGGCTGAGAAGGCTAAATGTCTTACAGGACCATCCGTTAAGTTAACGTCGCCCCCATTTGCGGGCGTAACAACGTACTTTCAGAGTGCCGAGCATGAAGATGAAATGGGCAGCCGATCCATTGCGCGCAATTCTGGGCAGGGAGGTTGCCGAGCCGCAGGCTGCGGTCGAGCCCGCTGAGCGCCCCGCAGCGAATGCGGCGGACGAGCGTCTGGTCATGCACACCTGGCACAACACGCTTGCCGTCTGTGGTCCGGTGGCCGTGATCGACAACCTGCATCAGGTCCTGACCCGGACCCAGCCGCTGCCGTGGCGCGCGGCAGAGGAAGTGGAACGCGAGATCGTGCATCTGGCCATGCGTCGCTCTGGGCGCCGTATCGAGGCACTGACGCTGGAAGACGTACTGCGGGCCTGCGAGGAAGTCGAGGCCCGGCATCTGATAGATAACGCGACGCTTGAGCGGCACTTCCGCAACCTGTGGCATACGTCGGCGGCCTACTGCAAGCAGTACATGCGCGGGCTGCTGGCGCGCAAGCCTGGCGACCATGGCGCCCCCGGCCGCGCACCGGCCGCGACCGGTGGCCTGTTCCGTGAAGGGTTTTCACTGACGCGCATTGTCCTGCCGCCGTTTCGGGTGCTGCAGGGCTCCTACCGCTACGCCGGTCGTACCTGGTGCCAGCGCAGCTGGGGAACGCCGGAGGACGCGCAGCTGACGCAGATGCGCTCCGAGGCCATCGTCGGTGGCCAGCGTTTGATGACCTACGAGTTCACCACCGTCGAGGGCGCACCGTTGGCGGCACTGAACAAGCTGATTGAGCGTCAGCCGGCGTTGGCCGTCGCCTGTGTATCGATTGACGGTGACAGCGGCCAGCGTTTGCGTCTGAGCGGTGGCTGCGGTCAGTCCGCCGAATTGAATGAACTGTCGCCGGTCGTGCTGACCGCAGGTGTCAT
>JBFJKG010000027.1:0-11122 GCA_041635075.1 Solimonas sp. | reverse complement strand
CAGGTCGCCGCCGTGGATGCACGCATGCCGCTCAGCCCACGCCTTGACGGCACTTTGCGCTGGAGTCGGATGCTGGATCAGATTGACCAGCAGCAGAATGCGGATTTCATCGAGACCAACAGAAGTGGCATCGATGGCTCGTTGACTTGGCGTCATGATGTGCACCGGGTGACGGGCGGCGTTGGCGTCATCAAGGAAAAGGTCGATGCCGCGAGCTACGGCACGATAGTCACCGAGGACCGGGACCTGCTGTCACTGCGATTGCAGGATGAGCTGTCATGGGGACGGAATCAGGTCGTTGCGGGTGCCACCTGGACTGACTACGACTTCTTTGGTGCTCGCTGGGACGGCAGCCTTGATTATGGATACGCGCTCAGCAGCAACACGCGCATCGTGGCCTCCGCCGGCACAGGCTTTCGCGCGCCGGATGCCACTGATCGCTACGGCTTTGGTGGCAACCCCGATCTGGAGCCGGAAGCGGCAAAGAATTACGAGCTCGGCTGGCAGCAACGCCTCGGCGAGAAACAACGTCTTGACCTGCGCCTGTTCCAGAGCGACGTCGACAATCTAATCAACGTGATCTGCGACGCCAGCTTCAATTGCACCGCCGTCAATGTCGACCGCTATCGCAACCAAGGTGCGGAACTGACCTACACACTGCGCGCCCAGGCCTGGTCCGCAACGGTGACCGGCCTACTGCAAGATCCCCAGGACCGCAGCACCGGCGAGCAACTGCTGCGCCGCGCCAAGCGCAGCGCGGCCGTGAAACTCCAGCATGACTTCGGAGCCTGGAACGCCGGGCTCGACCTGCTGGCAAGCAGCTCCCGACCCGACTTCGGCGGCCAACAGCTTGGCGGGTATGCGCTGGTCAACCTGCTGGGCGGTCTGCGCGTGAACGCGCATGTCGATCTGCGTCTGCGCGTAGAGAATGTTCTGGACAAGGACTATCAGACCGCCGGCGGCTACCGTCAGCAGGGCGCATCGGCATACGCCAGCGTCAGCTATCGGCTGTAGGCTTGCACCACCCGGGATGCGGCGGCACAGTGCCGCCGCATCCCCATCGCTCGAAGACCACCATGGGCCACCGCCTAAGCAAGATCACTACCCGGACCGGCGACACCGGCACCTCTGGGCTGGCGACAGGAGAGCGCCTGCCGAAAACGGATATCCGTTTTGAGGCGATGGGCAACCTGGACGAACTCAACAGCCAGATCGGGGTACTGCTGACCAATGAACTCCCGAAGCCCTGCGCTACCGCGCTGGCCAGTGTGCAACACCGCCTGTTCGACATTGGCGGCGAGATTGCGCTGCCGTCGCACTCAGTGATTGGCGAGCAGCAGGTGCTGCAACTGGATCAATGGCTGGAAGACTTCAACGCCGAACTGCCGCCGCTGAAGGAATTCGTGTTGCCCGGAGGCGGCCCGGCAGCAGCCCAAGCCCATCTGGCTCGGGCCATTGCGCGCCGCGCCGAACGCAGTCTCTGGTGCGTCCGTGACGCATCGTCGGCCAATGACTGGTCGCTGCGCTATCTGAATCGCCTGTCGGACCTGCTGTTTGTCATCGCGCGCACACTTGCACGCCTGCACGGCGGTGAGGTGACCTGGCGGCGTGACTAATGTCCGTCGGCAGCCATCTGCTTCCGCACTCGGTCCAGCCCCGCACATAGATCCGCGATTCCATCGAGCACCGCAGGGGACTGTCGCGTCAAGGTATCGGCGCTCACCACCACCCGGTAGCGCGAAGCGGGTAGCCCAGGAAAGCGCGCCCAATACGCATCCAGCGCAGCTGGACTTTCGTCGCTCGTGGTCACGACCACGCGGGGACGGACAGCGATAACCGATTCTGCGCTCACGGCACCCGAAAGCATCGGCAGATCGGCAAACACATTGTCGGCTCCGCACAGATCCATTGCCTCATGAATCGGGCTAAGGCGGCTCACCGTATAGGCAGGTGCGGTTTCTATCTGGAAGAACGCCCGTATCCGGGATCGGCCACGGTACTGCGCACGTAGCGCGGCGAGACGAGCGCGGTAGATGGCCGCCGCCGCCGCCGCCTCGTTCTCCATTCCCAAGCCGGCTCCAACCTGCTCCAGCGCGCCGCCGATGTCGTCGAGCCGGCGTACCGCCAGTGTATCCACCGGCAGCCCCAGCTCACGCAGACGGGCGATCGTGGCGATTGGGGTTCCGCCATCCCAGGCCAGCACCCAGTCCGGTCGTAGCGACAACACGCTCTCGAAACTGACGGAAAACGCACTGCCGATCTTTGGCTTCGAAGCGGCCTCGGGGGGCACCCGCGTGTATTCGGCGACACCCACCAGACGTGCACACCCCCCCACCGCGCAGACCAACTCTGCCAGGTGAGGTGCGAGCGTTACTACGCGCTCCGCGGATCGCCCCTCTGCCGGCATCAGCCACATGCCCACCAGCAGCATCGCGGTGGCGGTCACCGACCTTGCCACCATCAAAACATGCTGCCGGTGGCGAAGAAGGCAAAGAACCCGAGCAGGATCAGCAATGCGCGCCACTGCATGCGCAGCACCTCCTCGAGTGCGGCAGAAAGGCTCGCGGGGACGATCTCGCCACCGTTTTCCGCTTCGCTACGCAGCGACGCGGAAGACACCTCGGCCAAGATCGCCCAGGACTGGTTCCGCCAGCCATGCCGCGGCTCGCCGGCAACGTCTCGCCAGGCCTGCAGCGCATCGTCGAGGCTACCCGCCAGCCCAAACAGCGCCGCACTGATGCGCGCTGGAATCCACGCCGCCAAGGCGTGCAGCCACTCTGCAACGGCGTACGCGGACGAACCCGCCGCAGCTTCTGCCAACCAGCGCGGCAGACGACTGACCAGACGGTAAGCCACTGCACCTGCCGGGCCTAGTGCAAAGAACCACAGCAGCACGCCAAACAACTTTTCGTGCGATTGAATGAACAGCGCACCCAGCAGGGAACGGTGCGTTTCTCCCGGACTGGGACCCCGCTGCAGTGCCCGCGCCAGCTGCGTGGCCCGCTCGTGATCTCCCGCCTCGCGCGCCTTGATCAGCTCATGCACATCTTCAGCCAGATCGCGCGGCCCCAGGCACAGCAGCAATACCGCAGCCGAAGCGCATAGCTCGACGATAGGATTCTCTATTTCACCGCGCGCCCACCAGACAACCGCAGTCGGCACCGCGACCACCAGTAGCGGCAGCGCCGCGGAGCGTTGCAGCACGACAGGCAGCAGGCGCGAAAGGCCGCGCATGACGCCAAGAAACAGCACCGGACGCCCCCAGCCTGGGAGGTGGCCGAGTACGCGTTCCAAGCCTAAGGCGATCAGGACGCCGATGAGGTTCATGGCCTTACTGTACCGATTTGCGGAAACGCGCCCAGTCGAAATATGGCCCCGGGTCGGTCTTGCGGCCAGGAGCGATATCGCTATGCCCCACGATGCGCTGCGTCGATATTCGGGGGTAGGCAGTAAGCAGTGCGCGACTGACCGAGGCCAGGCTGCGGTACTGGCGCTCGGTGAACGGACGCGTATCACAGCCTTCCAGTTCGATCCCGATGGAGAAATCGTTGCAGCGCGAGCGGCCATCGTAGCTGGACACCCCGGCGTGCCAGGCCCTGCGACCGAACGGCACATACTGCACCACCCCACCCCCGCGCCGGATCAGTAGATGGGCGGAAACGCGTAAATCCTTGATCGTCTGGAAGTAAGGGTGCGCCGTGACCTCAAGCCGGTTGGTGAACAGCTGGTCGATCCAAGGCCCACCAAACCGGTCGGGGGGCAACGAGATCGCATGGATCACCAATAGGCTGATGTCGTCATCCGCGGGACGATCATCGCAGTTGGGCGACTCGAGATAACGCACGCCCAGCAGGCGACCATCGTCACCGACCTGATGCCCAGCCTCCACCTTGCGGGAACCTTTGCCTTGAATTCGCATCTGTTCAATGATCGACAATTCAGCCAGCTCTATTCCAATAACGAGGGGACCCATGAAGCAACTCGCACTCGCCGTCGCAGCCGTCGCCTTCACCTTTGGCGCGCACGCGGCGACACCCGCATTCCCGGACGCCCATATTCCGTATCAGCGCCACGTACTCGATAACGGCCTGACGCTCATTATCCACGAGGATCACAAGGCTCCGGTGGTGGCGGTGAATATCTGGTATCACGTTGGCAGCAAGGACGAGCGGCCGGGGCGTACCGGCTTTGCCCACCTGTTCGAGCACCTGATGTTCAACGGCTCGGAGCACTACAACGACGACTTCTTCAGGCCCCTGGAGCCGGCTGGCGCCACCAAGCTTAACGGCACCACGTGGTTTGATCGTACGAATTACTTCGAGAACGTACCCACCAGCGCCTTGGACATGACGCTGTGGCTGGAATCCGACCGCATGGGTCATCTGCTGGGCGCCATCGATCAGGGCAAGCTCGATGAACAGCGCGAAGTGGTACTCAACGAGAAGCGCCAAGGCGAAAACCAGCCCTACGGCAAGGTGTGGGAGCTGATCGCCAAGTCAACCTACCCAGCCGGACATCCTTATTCCTGGACGACAATCGGCTCCTATGAGGACCTGAACGCAGCCTCGCTGGATGACGTCAAGCAATGGTTCCGGGACCACTACGGTGCCGCCAACGCCGTACTGGTTATCGCCGGCGACGTTGACGCCGAAGAGGTAAAGGCCAAGGTCGAACACTATTTTGGAGACATCGCGCCGGGCCCCACCCGTAGCCGCCACGGGGCCTGGGTCGCCAAGATGAGCGGCGAGAAGCGCGCCACCCTGCAGGACCGCGTACCACAACCCCGGCTGTACAAGGTCTGGAACGTGCCCGGCTTTTGCGAAACCGACGCCAATCTGCTGGCACTGGTCTCTGCGGTGCTGGGGGACGGCAAGAACAGCCGCCTCTACAAGCGCCTGGTCTACCAGGACCAGATCGCGACGGACGTCGATGTCGGCCTGGGGCCGTTTGAAATCGGCTCACAGCTGATGATCGAAGCTACCGCCAAGTCTGGCGGCGATCTGCGTGCGCTGGAGCGCGCGATTGATGAGGAGCTCACCCGCTTTCTGCGAGATGGCCCTACAGCCGAGGAGCTTGCACGCGTCAAGACGGCCGTTGCGGCCGCGGCAGTCCGAGGACTGGAGCGCATTGACGGATTTGGCGGCAAGTCTGCGCAACTGGCGCAGTATCAGGTGTACTGCGGCACGCCAGATCGTTACAGCGAAGAGCTGAAAGAGGTACAGAACGCGACACCCAAGCAGTTGAGCAATGTCGCGCAGCGCTGGCTCACCGACGGCAGCTTCGTGCTGGATGTCGAGCCGTTCCCGGAACACGTGGTCGCCCCAGCCGGCGCTGACCGCTCGAAGATGCCGGAACTTGGCACCCCACCCGCACTGAAACTGCCGCCGCTGCAGCGCGCCACACTGAGCAACGGGCTCAAAGTGGTGCTCGCGGAGCGCCACGCGGTACCGCTGGTACAGCTGAATCTGATCGCTGACGCTGGCTACGCGGCCGATGCGGGCATCAAGGCCGGTACCGCGCGACTGACGCTGGACATGCTCGACGAAGGGGCCGGCAAGTACGACGCGCTCGGAATCGCCGCGCGCGCGGATGCGCTGGGAGCGCAGATCTCCGCCAGCTCCAACCTCGACAGTTCGGCCGTCAGCCTTAACGCGCTGAAGGCGCAACTCGACCCCAGCCTGTCCTTGTTCGCCGATGTGCTGCTGCGGCCGAACTTTCCGCAGAAGGAACTCGATCGTCTCAAGCAGCTACAGCTCGCGGCGATCCAGCAGGAGAAGGCCCAGCCCATGGGGATGGCGCAGCGCTTGTATACCCGGTTGCTCTACGGTGAAGGCCACGCCTATGCCAACCCCCGCAGCGGCACCGGGTACGAAGACAGCGTACGCAGCATTACGGCCGAGGACCTGCGCAGCTTCTATAGCCGCTGGCTACGTCCGGACAATGCAACGCTGCTGGTGGTCGGAGATACCACGCTCGCCGAGCTGCAACCCTTGCTGGAGAAGCACCTGGGCAGCTGGAAGGCCAGTGGGACACCGCGCCCGAACAAGAACCTGGCCAAGGTGGCGCTACCGCAGCAGCCGCGATTCGTCCTGCTGAACAAGACCGGGGCCGAGCAGACCCTGATCTTCGCCAGCCATCTGGCCCCACCGCGCAACGACCCAGACGATCTCGCCATGCAGCTTGCCAGCACCGCGCTGGGCGGCAACTTCGTATCGCGGCTCAACATGAACCTGCGCGAGCAAAAGCGTTGGAGCTACGGCGCGCGCACCGGCATTTCCGGCGCACAGGCACAGCGCCCGTTCTATGCCTATGCGCCGGTACAGACCGACAAGACCATCGAGTCGCTGCGTGAGGTCCGCCGCGAACTGGAGGAGATCATCGGCAAGCGGGCGCTGACTGCGGACGAGGTCGCCTTCGCACGTGACAGCCTGGTGCGCTCGTTGCCGGGAGAGAACGAGACGGCAGCGGAAGTGGCCGGTAGCTACACCACCGTGCTGACCTATGGCCTGCCGGATTCGTACTGGAACGACTACGTAACCGAGGTAGAACGCCTGGACGCCGACAGTGTCAACGCGGCTGCGCGCCGCCTGATCCAACCGCAAGCAATGACCTGGATCGTGATTGGCGACCTCTCCCGTATCGAGCAACCCATCCGCGATCTGGGGTGGGCTCAGGTCGAGGTCCTGGACGCCGACGGCAACAAGCTGCGCTAAGGCCTACGGATCGACGCGCAACAAAAAGGCCGCCGCAGCTCAAGCTGCGGCGGCCTTTTTCATGTGTGCGCTCTGCGAAATCCGCCCGCTATTCCATCTCGCCCAGCGGCCGCTCAAAGGTATAGCGCGCCGGCTGCACGATGAATTTCTGTGCCTGCGCCTTGGGCGGCTCGCCCTGCAGTAGCGCAAACGGCAGACTGACGACAAACAGGCCGATCCCACCCACGGTCGCAACCAGACCCAACGGACGCACCACGGCCAGATCAAAAGCCATCGCTGCGGCGGACGGCGAATCATCGACACCATGCCGAAAATCCTGAGCCTGGGCAGCGCCGACGCCAAAGGCCAACACGGCTGCTGCGATCATCGTTCCGAGCTTGTTCATGCCGAATTCCCCAAAAGCGTTTTCTAAGCGTGGACAGCAGCTTAGGCACGGTATTCAAGGCTGTCAATGAAGTAGGACCGGGGCGCTGCCGGGATTACACTGCACAGATGCAGCCGATATACCAAGCCGCAGATCCGCTAGAGGCTGAAATTCTGCGCGGTTACCTGCACACGCACGGCATCGAGATCGACGTCCTTGGGGCCGGATTGTGGGCAGCGCGTGGCGAATTGCAGGTGGACGCCTACCCCCGCCTGATCCTGCGGGATGAGCGCGACCGTCCACGGGCCACAGAACTGCTAAAGGTCTACGAGCGCCGCCGGCATAGCGGCGCTGCGGAGTGGCGTTGCAGTTGCGGGGAGGCGTCACCCACCACTTTTGAAACCTGCTGGGCCTGCGCCGCCGAACGCCCGGCGGCCTGAATCGGCGTAGCTATTCGCTTTCCGCTTTGGCCGGACGCGTAGCCAGTACACGCACGGCCTGAATGGGGCTCATGCGCCCTTCAAGCACGGCGGTCACCGCTTCGGTGATTGGCATTTCCACCTCATGCTTGCGCGCCAGCCGCTGTACTTCCGGCGCCGCCTTCACGCCTTCGACAACCTGGCGAATCTCGGCGATCGCCTCGGCGACCGACTTGTTCTGCGCCAGCAGCAGGCCCATGCGCCGATTGCGCGACTGGTTGTCGGTACAGGTGAGCACCAGATCGCCCATACCGGACAACCCCATCAGCGTCTCAGCTTTGGCGCCGAGGGCCTCCGCCAGGCGCATGATCTCTGCCAACCCGCGGGTAATCAGCGCCGCGCGGGTGTTGGCGCCCAAGCCCAAGCCGTCGGCGATACCGACGCCGATGGCCATCACATTCTTGGCCGCACCGCCGATCTCGACGCCCGGCAGATCGTCCGACCAGTAGGCGCGGAAGCCGTCGCCATGCAGACGTCGAACAATCTTTTCGGCGAAATCTGCATCCGGTGAAGCGATGGTCACTGCCGTCGGCAGGCCCAGGCCCAGCTCCTTGGCAAATGTCGGTCCGGAGATCACTGCCAGCGGATACCCGTTGCCGAGCACGTCCTCAATGACTTCGTGCACCAACCGCCCGCTCAGTGGTTCCAGGCCCTTGCAGGCACAAACGATACCCTGGCCCGGTCGCAGCAGCGGCTTCACCGCCTCGAGCGTCGCGCGCAATGCATGGCTGGGTGTTGCGATCAGCAGATCTTCGGCGGCCCCAACGGCAGCCGCCAGATCCGAAGTGGCGATCAGTCCAGCCGGGAAATGGCATTGCGGCAGGTATTGCGCGTTCTCGCGCGCTTCCTGCATCTGCGCCAGCTTCTCGGCGTCGCGCCCCCACAACACGGTGTCGGCGCCGCGTCGGGCCAGCTGTATGGCCAAGGCGGTACCAAACGAACCGGCCCCCAGTACCGCTACGGCTTGCGCTTCCATCGCAACTCCCCGGCTGTATCAGCGGACTGTAGTGCAGGTTACGACAACGAGCGCCGCACGGCCTTCAGTGCTTGGCAGCGCCTGCTGCCGACTGCTCGCGCTGCCGGTTGAGGTGCTCGAGGTACAGCGCCTCAAAGTTGATCGGCTGCAGCAGCAGCTGCGGAAAACCAGCGCGCTGGACCAGATCAGCCACGGTCTCGCGCGCGAAGGGAAAGATCAGGCCGGGGCAGTAGCCGCCCAGCACAGCACGCCGTTCGTCCTCACTCGGGAAGCCGCGCACGACGAAGATGCCCGCCTGCTTCGCCTCTACAAGGAAGGCGACATCGTCGTCCAACTTGGCTGTGACGGTCACCATCAGCAGCACCTGGAATACGTCGCCGTCGAGCGGTTTGAGTTCGGTATTGACCTGCACATCCAGCTGCGGCTGCCATTTACGTGAGAACACCTGCGGCGCCAGCGGCACCTCCAGCGATGCATCCTTGACGTAGATTTTCTGCAGTACGACTTGGCGCCCGGCGGGCGCATCAGTGCCGCCGGAAGCAGCCGGATTAGAGGTCTGTTCGCTCATGTTCTTAGTCTTGAAGTAGAGGGTCGAGTTTACCGGCGCGATCCAGGGCACGCAGATCGTCACAGCCGCCGACATGGGTCTCGCCTATAAATATCTGGGGCACCGTGCGGCGTCCGGTGATGCGCATCATCTCCTCGCGGCAGGTCGAGTCTTCGTCAACCCGGATCTCCTCGACGGTGATGCCCCGGCCCTGCAGCAGTCGCTTGGCCATGACGCAGTACGGACAAAACCGCGTCGTGTACATGCGCACCCGTTTCATTTTGTCGTAACCGGCAGGTTGGCGGACAGCCAGGCATTGATGCCACCGCGCAACGGATAAACTTCTGCGTATCCGTGCTTCTTCAGCTTCTCGGCAGCGGCACTGCTGCTGCCGCCCAGAGCGCAGTACACCAGTATCGGTCGCGACTTATCCTTGGCGATCGTGCCCAGCTGTTCGTCGAGCTTGGGCAGCGGCACATTCTGCGCATGCAGCAAATGGCCTCGCTTGAAGTCGGCCAGCGACCGTACATCCAGCACAATCGGATCCCGGTCATTGATCAACCGCACCGCTTCAGGTGCATTGAGGCGCTTGCCGCCGGTAACGGCGCCGTGCACCTCGTTGGCGACGAGCAGGGCCAAAACGACACCCAAGGCGATAAACAAGCCGGGATGATTGCTGAAAAAGTCTAGAAGCTGGGCCATGGGCGGGCTAAGTGCGGGCCGCTAGGCGGCCGATTCTTTGGAACTGGAGTGGCTAACCGCTAGGATTATCGCATGTTCCGCCGCCCCTACCTGCTGTTTATCGGCTTGCTCGTGCTCGCTGGGCACCCCTCGTTGCCCGCCAGCGCCGCCTCAGCGGAGGAGCTGGAGCAGGTCAGAGCGCGCATTGCAGCCGTACAAAAATCGCTGGAGAAGGATCTGTCCGAGCGTGATCAGCTGGCGCGAGCTGTGCAGGACGTGGAGCGCAGCATCGCGCAGGTCAGCAGAGAGGTCCGCGAATTGCGCGAGCGCGTGAAGGCCCAGAGTCAGAAGGTGGAAGCGCTCAAGGCCGAGCAAGCCCAGGCGGAGCTGGACCTCGAGCGGCGGATGCAGGCATTGCGGCGCCAGCTCAGGGCGGCCTACATCATTGGCCGCAACGGGCAGACACAGATGCTGTTGAATCTGGATGACGCGCAGAAGGTCGGTCGCGTACTGGTCTACTACGACTATCTGCAGCGCGCCCAGACCACGGCCATCAAATCAATCACCGCTCGCAGCGCCGAACTCGAAACCCTGAGGGAGCATTTGCGTGGCGAACTGGATGGACTTGGTGACGCCAGGTCCGAACAGGAGTCGGCGCTCGCCAAGCTCCGTAGCGAGCGCAACAAGCGGGCCGAAGTCCTGAAGGAGTTGCGCCAACGTATCGCCGACGAGAAAAGCGACCTGGCGCGCCTGCAAGCCGACGAGCGCAGCATCAAGAAGCTGATCGAATCGGTACAGGAGAGCTTTTCCGATCTGCCGCCGGAAAGCACCTTCAGCGACAAGCCCTTCGCCAGCCTGCGCGGCAAGCTACCCTGGCCTGTCCGCGGCAAGCTGCTGGCACACTACGGTGAAACCAAGGCCGGTGGCCGCCTCAGCTGGAACGGCCACTGGATTGCCGCCAACGAGGGCAGCGCAGTACGCGCGGTGGCGCGTGGCCGCGTCGCCTATGTGGGCTGGATGCATCGCTATGGCCTGATCGTGCTGGTGGAGCACGAGGGCAGCTATTACTCCCTGTATGGTCACGCACAGGCAGCGAGCGTCGCCGTCGGTGATCCAATCAAGGCCGGCCAGGTCATTGCCAGCGCCGGCACTACCGGCGGCCACGACCAGTCCGGGGTGTACTTTGAGTTGCGCAAGGGCACGCAGCCGATCAATCCCAAGCTCTGGCTGGCTCGCTGAGGGAACCGCTCACTATCCGAGCAGTCTCACTGTTGGTATCGTCCCCATTATCTCGATTCGCTTAAACCTCGAAGGTCCCATGTCCCCCTCCTATCGCATTCCTCTGGCGCTGGCCGCCGGCAT
>JBFJKG010000026.1:0-11323 GCA_041635075.1 Solimonas sp. | reverse complement strand
TAGAGATGACCATAGCCGTCGTTGATGCGCTTGAAGTGATCCACATCGAACAGCATCAGCCACCAGCGCAGCTCACCACGCGAATGCGTGCCTTCACGCCGCGGCTGTCGCGGCGCGGCGTCCAGCGTCAGATCAGCCAGCTTGCCCAGATAGCCATCGAAGCTACGACGGTTGAAGAGTCCAGTGAGACGATCCAGTTCGGTATCGCGGATCAGGCTGGTGAAATTGCTGTACAGCCGCGCAAAGGCCTGCACGATGCGAATTTCGTCGTCGCGACGCTCCAGATCCTGTCCACCCAGACGCACACTAAGCGCCTGCTCAGGAGAAACCGGCTGCACCAGCAGCACGGACTCGGCGCCCGGAATCGACTGCGTCGTGCCCTGCCCGGCGCTGGCGCGCAACAACGCCGCGGCGCGACTCTCCGAGGGAATCCCGGACCAGATGGCTGCCGACCCCTGGGCATCAGGCGATTCCACGCATGATTCGAACTCGATGAACTCGGCAGCTTCCAAAGGAAGCAACTCCCCCAGAGTCCGGATCAGGCTGAGGCGCAGATGATCTGCGTCCCGCTCGCGGGTGACATTGGCTACGGAGTCAAGCAGCTGCTGGACATTAACTGAGGACATAGGCAGGACTGGCAGTGGACAGGAACCTTATCGGCCTGAGTTGCAAGTTCTGAACCCGGATCTTGAATCGCCGGCACGCGCGGGCCAACGCCAACAATTTGACGCTGGCCCAGCCCCCCGGGTGCGCCTCAGGATGCTGCCGGAGTCTGATTCAGGATCACATCATTCGGGGGGTGCAGCACGCACGAAGTCCCACCCGGCGTGTACATCATGACCACGCACTGATTGCAGGCAGTGCATCCTGAAACCGTCGCGCTGCCGTCACGGAACTGATTGACCAGGGCGGGCTCATGAATCAGGGCGCGACCCATGACGACGCAGTCAAAGCCTTCGCGCATCGCCTGCTCGACACCGGCCACCGATTTGGCGCCGCCCAGGTAGGCCAGCGGCATCTGCACTGCGGCACGCACGCGCCGTGAGTGCTCCAGCAGGTACAGCTCGCGGAATGTCAGCTTGGGTTCCCACAAGCGCATCAGCTTGCTGGCAAACTTGACCATCGGATTCTGGATCGTCTCGACCGCCGCCGCCGCCGGCATGTTGCTGCCGAATATGGCCCACGGCGCCTCCACATTCATGCCGCCACTGAGCACCAGCAGGTGCGCACCGGCACGCTCCAGTGCTTGCGCTACCTCCACGGTGTCGTCAATGCTGGCGCCACCCTTGTGGCCTTCCGTCACGCAGATCTTGCAGATCACCGCCAGATCCTGGCCCACTGCGGCCAGCACCCGCTGCAGAATTTCCGCCGGGAACCGCGCCCGGTTCGCCGCGCTGCCACCGTAATTGTCGCGGCGCCGGTTGTAGTGAGGGGACAGGAACTGGCTCAGCAGGTAGCCGTGACCCATGTGAATCTCAACGGCGTCGAAGCCCGCTTCGCGCGCAAGGCGTGCGCCGGCAACGAACTCCTCGGCTATGCGATCCATGTCCGAGCGGGTCATTGCAGTCTTGAACAGACGGCCTGCGATGACACCTGCCGGATTGAAGCCACCGGACGCGCTGTAGGGATAACGCGTCGACAGCTTGGGCAGAAACGTGAAGGCCCCGCCATGCGTAATCTGCGCGGAGGCAGCGCCACCCTCGGCGTGCACCGCTGCGGTCAACGCGCGCAGATGCGGCAGGCTCTCGACATTCAGCGTGACCTGATCTTCAAACGTGCGCCCGTCCGGTGAAACCGCGCAGTAGGCAACCGTCGTCAGCGCTGCGCCGCCGGCGGCCATGCGCCGGTGGTGCTCAACCAGCATCTTTGAAGGCACGCCTCCCTTGGCCATGCCCTCGTTGGTTGCGGATTTGATGAAACGGTTGCGTAGCTGCAACGGGCCCAGCTGTATCGGGGCATAGGCGGCAGCCGCATCTGCAGATAGCGGCATGACTCAGCGCTTCTTTTCAAGAAAGGCGATTACGCGATCGCGGAAGTCCTGGGTCTTGGCGCAGCGCAGGAATGCGGCCTTCTCGGCGTCAAGCTGTGCCGACAGCGTCTGGTCCTCTATACGCAGCAACAAACGCTTGAACTCGCGCAGCGGCTGCACCGGGTTCTGCGCCAGGCGTGCTGCATATGCGGCCGTGCCTTCGGCCAGTGATGCGGCTTCCACCACCTCAGCCACCAACCCCAACGCCATCGCCTGATCCGCAGTCAGCACACCACGGGCAAGAATGATGTCCATCGCGCGCATTGCTCCCAGCCGCCGCGTCAACGAGTGGCTCAATCCACCGTCCGAAGACGTACCTAACGCCGGATAGCCGACGATAAAGCGCGCGTCGGCCGCGCAGACCATCAGGTCACAGGCCAGCGCCAGCGACATGCCGCCTCCGGCCGCCGCACCGGCCACGCTCGCGACCACCGGCTGTGGCAGGGCGTGCATCACCCGCACGCAGCGGTGGAACTGATCCATGATCGCGCCCAGCAAGTTGTCGGGATCATCCAGCGCCTCGCGCATCGCTGCGATATCACCGCCCGCGCAGAAATGGCCCTTGTCGCCCTGCAGCACCACGACCCGGGTATCGGGGTCGGCGGCCAGTTGCTCGAAGGCGTCGGCCAGCGCCGTGGCCGACGCCAGCGAAATCACCGGCATGCGGCCGGCTGCGCGCAGCGTGACCGTGGTCACGCCATGCGCGGTGCGCTGCAGCGCAACCCAATCCGTATCGCTCATCTGCGGCCTCCGCTAGCCCAGGAATGCCTGGCCGCCATCGACACCAATCGACTGCCCGGTGATGTAGCGGGAATCATCTGAAACCAGCGACACCACGAAGCGGCCGATATCCTCCTCACAGGCACCCACCCGCCCCTGGGGCACAGTGGCTATGAACGCCGCCGCCTCCGCAGGGCGCTCGCGCGTCCACCACTGCATTGCCGGAGAGTCGGCCAGCGGCAGAATCGCATTGACGCGAATGTCATCCTTGGCCCACTCACACGCCGCAGCACGCGTCAGCTGACGGATTGCCTCTTTCACCGAGGCATAGGCTCCGTAGCCGGCCAGGTCCCAGCGCATCGCCGACGAGGAGCCGAAGTTGATGATGTTGCCGTCGCCCTTGAGATGCGGATGGCAGAGCTTCATCAACCTGAACGTGGCGAGCGGGCCCGACTCCCATCCGGCTGCATAGGCTTCATCGCTGACATCCATCAGCGCGCCCAGCGGCACTTCCTGTGCGTTGTTGACCAGGATGTTGAGCTTGCCGAAATGCTGGACCACAGCGTCGACACAGGCCTTCAGGGACGCGGCGCTCTTGACGTCGCATTCCACTGCGAACGCCTTGCCGCCACGCTGTTCGATGGCGTGCACCGTGGCATCGAGCTTGGATCGCGTGCGGCCGGCGACTGCGATGGATACGCCTTCAGCTGCCAACGCGAAGGCGATGCCTTGGCCCACGCCCTGGCCCCCGCCGGTAATCAACGCCACTTTGCCCTGCAACTTCGCCATCTCGTGCTCTCCCCAAGGTCTGGAGCCGGCAGGCACGTGCACACACCGGCTCAATCGTGATGGCCTAGTGTGTAAGTGAGCAGAAGCCGGCGCCTAACCCGGCTGGGGTAGATGACGCAATCCGGACACGACCGAATCAGGAAGCGCGAGAACCCTGCCCACGCAGAAACACGCGCAGACCCAGGAGCGTGAGGCCGGCCACCAGCAGCAGCCCGGCGATGCCCAATATGCGATTGACCCCGTCCGAGCCGGACCACTGCAGGTAGTGAATCCGGTACAGCGCGTTGATCAGCCGCGTATCGGCCCCTTGCTGACTCAGGCGCAGGTTGGCCCAATCCACCCCGATCTCGACACCAGTGCTGGTCGTAACAACGGTGCCGTCAACCTTCACCACCGTACCGTAGCGCTCGCGGCGTGCGGCGATGGCATCGTCAACCAGCTGTGCCATGGCCTGCGCCGTCGGTAGCGCCCGAGGCTCCATCGTCGCGGGATCCAGATGCTCGGGGCCCTCGGCTGACCTTGCCAGCAGGTGATAGCCCAGCACCGTACGCAGCAGGCGCAGATCCTCCCACTGCTGCCGCGGTGGTGGCACGTCGATGGTCTCCAGGGGGTAGGTCCGCGGGCTGAGCTGTGCATAGGCATCGGTGTACCCCGGCTTGAAGAAAAAGATCAGGCCGGTTGCCGACCAGCCCAGCATCGGCAACACCAATATCAATCCAACCACCCGATGCAAAGCTCTAGTGCTGAGGTTCATGGCGTAGGAATACGGTCGGCATGCGCAGCCGGACTCGCGGGCAGTCGCTGTTGTCAGGAATTCCCGCCTACTCTACCGGTCGCAACGCCGGGGCGCCGCAAGTGCCGCTGCAACGCGCGGCCCAGCACGGCCAGACCCGCAGCAATGATGAAGAACGGCGGCACGGTGTACAGGAGGACCGTCATGTCCGTATCGGTGCTCTTGCCGCTGTGGGCAACGGCGTACCCAAACCAGACCACGAACACTGCGGCCAGCGCCACCAGTTCGCTCAAGGCAGCGATAGCAGCAGTCGCGGCAATACCGCGGCGGCGGTGACGTATTGCAGCAGCCAGAAGGATCAACAGATAACCGGCCACCAGCAGACCGGAGATCAGCACGGTCAACGCAAGACTCAGCAGCACGGTCTGCGCACCCGTCATTCAGAGCTCCGCGGCCGGGTCATCCCGCACTCAACCATGGCCAAGCCATGCGCTGGTCAACAGGGTCACGCCAAACCCGGCAACAGCTCCCAAGGGCGGCGCCCAGTGGTGCTTGATCCGCGACTGCGGTGCGATCTCCTGGAACATCAGGTACATGATGCCGCCCGCGGCGATCAGCATGATGGCTCCGAGCACGCGCGGCGCATCATCCAGAAACCAGTAGGCGGACAGGCCTGCGGCCGGCCCAAGGGGCGTCAGCAACAACATGAAGCGCAGCACCCTGGCCGAATCCTGCGGGCGTTTATTGATCAGTTCCCGGTAGGCGTTGAAGCCCTCCGGCAGATTCTGCAGCCCGACCACCACGGCCAGCACCAGCGCCAACTCAGGGTCGGTGGCAACCAGCCCTCCCAGCGCTATGGACTCAGGAATGTAGTCCACCAGCATACCGACCAGCTGTGGCGCTTCCCGGCGCTGCAGGCCCATGCGGCGTTCCAGCAGAAAGAACGCGACGCCTCCCGCCATGAATAGCGCTACCGCCCCGGTGGGATGCCCGAAGCGTTCGGTCCCTTCCGGCAACAGCACTGCGAACACCGCCCCCAGTAGCAGGCCGCCGCCAAAGGCAATCATGAAATGGCGAAACTCCTGCTCCAGCCACCGCGAGCCCAGATGCTCGGCGCGAGCCAGCAATCCGCCCAGCGGCATGCACAGGCCGGCCAGCAGCGTAAGCAAGACGATGTAGGAAAGTTCAGACATACATTTCACCGGAACGTTGCCAATGACCGGGCCGTCACACCAAGCCTGTTATTACCACGATTCCGAATGCGCGGCGCATCGCCAAACCCCTAGGCTTCAGCCCGACCCGGCTCCGCGGTTCCGTCACGCAGCACGCCGCCCGGGCCGGGCGCACCCCTGAGATAGAATCCGCCCCCCTGAGCAGCGCTGCCGATCATGCCGACCGTAACCTTTCTGCTGAACTCCGAATTCATCGAGCTCAACCAGCTGCTGAAGCTGGAAGGCGCCTGCGACAGTGGCGGTGCGGGCAAGGCGCTGGTGGCCGCCGGGCAGGTCCGCGTGGACGGTCAGGTGGAAGCTCGCAAGACCGCGAAGATTCGGGCGGGCCAGACCGTGGCCTGCGGCGAGTTGGAGATTCATGTGCGTGGCAGCGACGCGAGCTGAAGCGTGGCATCACCGGACGCAACAGCAGCAGCTACCCATCTGCAGCGATACCTCGGTGCCTATCCGGCGACCATACTGACGCAGGTAAAGCAGCTGCTGGCTGAAAACCGGCTGGGTGACTACCTAAGGAACAAGTATCCCGCCCGTCACAGCGTGCAAACCGATGGCGCACTCTATGACTACGTAGTGAAGCTGAAGCAGGCTCACCTGCGCAGTTCCCCACCGCTGCACAAGGTGCAGTGGCAGAGCAAGATGGATGTACTGCAGAACGTTCTTGGCCTGCATACCGCCATCTCGCGCGTGCAGGGCGGCCGGCTCAAGGCCAAGGCGGAGATTCGCATCTCCGGCCTGTTCAAGGAAACGGCGCCGGAATTTCTGGAGATGGTCGTGGTGCACGAGCTGGCGCACTTGCGCGAGCGCGAACACAACAAGGCCTTCTATCAGCTGTGCCGGCACATGCTGCCGGATTACCATCAGATCGAACTCGATCTGCGGCTGCTGCTGTTGCAGCGCAGCCTCAACCCAGGTGGCGCGGAACCGACCGATGGCGCTTGATTTCGACTCCTGAGCAGCCGATGCTCGGCGGCAGATCGGGCGCCCCACCGCGCCACAGGCGCGTGAGCGCTTCATGCTGTGCCGACACCGGAGTGGCGATCATGTCCGACGATCCGTTTACCCAATTCAAGGCCATGCAGCGCGAAAGTTGGGCGCTGTTCGCGCCGCTGGCCACGTTCACGACCCCGCCGGCGGCAACCTTGGTGCAGTTCGCTGGGGTCGAGCCAAGGCACAAGGTCCTCGACGTCGCCTGCGGCACCGGGGTGGTCGCGGTCAGTGCCGCCCGCCTGGGAGCCAAGGTCGCCGCGCTGGACCTATCACCTGCGCTGCTGGAGGAAGCCCGTCTTAACGCCGCACTGATCCGCATACCAGTGGATTTTCGCGAGGGTGATGTCGAAGCCCTGCCTTATGAGGACGCCTCGTTCGATGTGGTGCTGAGCCAGTTCGGACACATGTTTGCGCCGCGCCCCGAAGTTGCCCTGGCCGAGATGTTGCGCGTGCTCAAGCCCGGCGGACGCATTGCGTTCTCCACCTGGCCGCCCGAACTGTTCATCGGCAAGATGTTTGCGTTGGTGTCTGCGTACCTGCCGCTCCCGCCAGGGGTGGCGCCACCACCGGCATGGGGTGATCCCGCAACGGTTAAACAACGCCTGGGTGACACCGTCAGCCAGCTCGAGTTCGATCGCGCCGACATGTGGATACCGGCGCTGAGTCCGCAGCACTACCGCCACAATATGGAACTGACCGCAGGCCCGGTGATCAAGCTGGTGGCCACACTCGCCGATCAGCCCGAGCGCCTGGTGGCGTTTCGAAACGAACTTGATCAACTGATCGAGCGCTGGTTCGACAGCAATCGGGTTCGCCAGGGATTTCTGCTTACCCGGGCACTGAAACGCTAGACTGGCGAGATGAATGCGAAACAACTCACGTTGGTGGCGGTTGCCTGTTGCATGGTCCTGTCTCCATTGCATGCCGACAGCGGCGCGCAGACGGCAGCCGCACGTATTGCCGCCAGCATTGCGGCTGATGAGCGACCTGATGCGATAGCGGCCGCTGCGTTGGCCGGAGATGGCGCCATCCTTGTGGACGCGCGCAGCATCGAAGAATGGGATGCCGGCCATGCCAAGGGCGCCATCCTGATGCCATGGCAGCAGGTAGATGCGCTTGCGCCTACGCTGTTGCCGAACAAGGAGGCCGCCATTGTCACGTACTGCGCGGTCGGCGTACGTGCGTGGCGCGCCGCCTCCAGCCTGCGAGCGCTGGGATATACGCATGTCACCGCCATGCGCGGTGGCTTTGACGATCTAGCAGCAGCCGGTTACCCGGTTGCAGATTAGTCAACTTCCAAGCAGTCGCCGCGTCAGGCCTGTACCACCGCCTCGCCGGACTCGTCGCTAACCACGATGCGCCGGTACTGGCACTTGCCCTCGCCGCGCTGAAACGCAGTGTTGGCAATCAGCCAGACTGCCACGATCGCCTGCGGCGGCGGCCCGCCTATGGCGCGCGCGTAGTCGGCCAGCACATCACGCCGCTCGCTCAGCCACTGGCCCAGTTCCGCAGCGCCGCTGCGTATCACCCAATGCGTTTCGCGCTGATCCCACCACGGCAACGGGCACTGGAAGATCGTGTCAGTGGGCAAGCCCGCGCTCCACATCCATGTAAGGTCCAGACCGTTGTCGAACTCGATGGCGATGGACAGGTAATCGTGCGTGGGTGGGGTGTGCTCAGGCAGCTTTGAGGGCAACTGCTCCACGCACCAGTTCCAGGAGAGCTGCGTAGCCGCGGTCAAGGGCCGTCTCAACGGGAATTGCAGGATGCCAACATCCGCACGTGTGTGACAGCACAGCGCCGGAGCATCATCGTCGCAAGCACGGTAGATCTCGCTACGTCCCAGCCTCCAGAGATAGTGCCACCCGGCTGGCGGCTCCACCGGCGTCTGAAAGCGCTGCAACGCCGGCGCAAACAGCTCGGCGTCCAACTCTGCTGCCGTTTGCAGTGCCGGCAATGCGTCGGTACGCCAGCGAATCACCGCAACCAGAAACGAGCCACTGAGGGCTTCGCGTGGCACAGCGGCATCAAAGGTGCCGCCCGGATCAGCAAACTCGCCCGAGGGTTTGGTAGTGAAACTCAGCGTACCGCCACCGGCCGACGGCAGGGTGCAGGCATCGCCGATCTGCTTGGAGACCGCTCCATCGCCCAAGCGGTACCAGAGCCCGACGCTCGGACCAAACCCCACATCCAGCGCACGCGATACATAGACGCGGCCGCTGGCCAGCAGCGTCACCGGCACATCGGCTCCGATCTCGATACCGGTGTTGATCCAGGCCTGCGCATCGCCTGCCACCTCGATCCAATCACAGGCGTCGACCATCGTCTTCATCTGCGTCAGCACCGCATCAACACGATCACGGTAGGCGCAGGCAGAGACGGACGCCGCGCCCCCACGCAGGCGATGCGACAGGCGTGACGCGATAAAGCGCAGGGTGGTGGGGATTACAGACGGCGCATTACGGACAGGCATCCTCGACTCTCCGGCTACTGACGACTGATCATCGCTCAGCGTGGCGCTGAGGTCACGGCGCGTGGCAGCTGGGCTCTGCACGCCGACGCCGGTACGTGGCCAGCTTATCGTCTGCCAACTTCTGCTGCTCCGCCGTCAGCGGAGCATAGCCGCGGCCGTAGCCCCAGCCGTAGCCCCAGCGGAACCAGCTCGGAAGCAGCGGGCTTCCACCGGCCCTTACGCCTAGATACATGCTCTCGGCCAGACCTGCGTTGTCAGTGCGGGCCGCTACGCATTGCTTCAACTCCGCATCCGCGCGGCGTCGCTCCCCGGCAGTCCCCCCGCGCCAGTAGGCCATGTCGTGCCGAACGCAGCAGTCCAACCACTTGTGGCGATCACTCAGATCGCCATCCGGAAACAGGCTGCAGCCATCGCTGCTGAAGTCGCGCAGTGCCGTGGTCGATGCACAGCCACTCACCGCCAACGCCACTGCCACTACTGCTATCGCGCTGCACTTCATGGCCAACAGCGTAACCCGATCCTGTTACTGAGCGTGATTCACGCTGTTCATGTCGCCTACAGCTTGGCCCTATACGATGGATGCATCAGGGGAGAACAAACCATGACCTCGACTCCATGCATCACATGGTGGACGCGTGCGTTTGTCGGTGCGACTACAGCGCTGCTTCTGTGTTCACCGATCGGCGCGCACGCCGAAGACACTGCCAAGGATGAACCCGTACTCAGCTTTCCCGAGGACGATCCCAAGCTTGAAACCAGGGCGCAGCAACGTGCGCCGACTGCATTTGCCGACGAGAAGCCCAAGCCGGTGCTGAACTGGGGCAAGGGTGACGGCAAAAGCTACTATGTCCCGATAGCTGGAATCTTTCTGTTCGATTCCTCGTTGAATCTGTTCAACCGTCAGTTCTCGGGCGTCTCCGACTACGACGTCACCTGGTCGTCCTTCAAGGACAATCTGACCGGCAAATGGGTCTATGACAACGACCCCTTCGACATCAATCAGTTTGGACATCCCTACCAGGGATCGATGTACCACGGCTTCGCGCGATCAGCCGGGCTCAACTACTGGGAAGCGTCGGCATACACAATCCTCGGCAGCGTAGCCTGGGAAATCGCCGGTGAAACCACGCCGCCGTCGATCAACGACCAGTTCACGACCGGATTCGGCGGCAGCTTTCTCGGTGAACCGTTGTTTCGCATGGCCAGCCTGCTGCTGGAGAGCGGCGACGGCGGGCGCCCCGGCTTCTGGCGTGAAATCGGCGCGGCAATGATTTCCCCTGCAACCGGCTTCAATCGCTGGGCCTACGGCGAGCGTTTTGACGGCGTGTTCCGCAGTCACGATCCCGCCGTCTACACCCGTATCGATCTCGGCGCCAACATCAACTCCAGCGTCAGTTCGGATGTGAATCTGAATCCCGACGATCAGACGCCCGCCATTCCCCAGAGTTACGAAACGGGCGAAGTCATTGCCGACTTCACGATGGCTTACGGTCTGCCCGGGAAGCCGGGCTACACCTACCGACGCCCCTTCGACTATTTCCATTTTCAGTTCACCGCCGCTAGCAGCAACATTCTGGAGAACGTGATTTCGCGTGGACTGCTTTACGGCACCGACTACGCCATCGGCGACAACTACCGTGGCATCTGGGGACTGTACGGAACCTACGACTACATCGCACCGCAGATCTTCCGCATCTCTTCCACTGGCGCGGCCTTTGGCACCACTGCCCAATGGTGGATGTCTGAAACCGTTGCGCTTCAGGGATCGTTGCTCGCGGGCGTCGGCTACGGATCAGCCGGCGCCATCAATGGCCCCGGTGAGCGCGACTACCATCATGGCGTCACGCCGCAAGGCCTCCTGGCGCTGCGCCTGATCGTCAGCGACCGTGTCACCCTCGACATGAATCTTCGTGACTATCTTGTCACTGGCGTGGCCTCGGACGAGAACGGCGGCGAGGAGAACATACTCCGCGCAGATGCATCGCTGACCGTGCGAATCCGCAACCTGCATGGCATCACGCTGAAATACACGATGTCGCAACGCGACGCACGTTATGACGGCTTTCCTGACACCCAACAGGACGTTGGCGCCATCAGCATCGGCTATACCTACCTGGGACAGACGCGCTCGGGCGCAGTGGACTGGCGCCCCAAGAGTCAAGGTGGCCCATGAGCACGCTTGAATCTGTGGCACTCAATCAACTCGCGCGTCGCGCTCCAGCGGCGATGCCTCCTGGAGGATCTACATCATGAAGCTGTCCAGATTACCCGCTGCATTGATGGCCGCACTGTGTCTGCATAGTGGGTCGGCGCTCGCCGGCAGCGAGGAGTTGCCCGGCGATATCGTGACCGGGCTGTTG
>JBFJKG010000025.1:0-11705 GCA_041635075.1 Solimonas sp. | reverse complement strand
GATCGTCAGTACAGGCCAACGCTACGAGCAGGCGTAAACCCGGGGAACACGCCGGCCAGCTGGGCGCCGGCCGAACCGTGCGTGAGGATTTCGGCCAGCACATCGCGGTAGTCAATGCTGATGCGCAGATCGCCCTCGTCCAGCGCTGACGGGCTCAGGCCGGGCCAATCGGTAATGACGCGCCCACCACGTATGCCGCCACCCATAACGAACATGGCGTTGCCTCGGCCGTGATCGGTACCGGCCGCCGCGTTCTCCTGCGCACGCCGGCCGAACTCGCTCATGCTGACCACAGTCACGTCCTGGAACAGCGCGCCGAGATCGGTACGCAGGGCCAGCAAGCCGCTGCCGAACTCATCGAGTACGGTCGGCAGGAAGACATTCTCGCGCGCATGGTGATCCCAACCGGCGATGCTGAGCGTGATCACTTCAACGCCGATGTCCGCCTTGATGTACTGCGCCGCCTGCTTCAGCGCATTACCGTAGCTGGTGGCCGGATAGTGCGCGTTGTCTGCCACAGCGATCTCGTCCGGTCGCTTCTGCTGGAACAGATCCAGCACCGTGAACACGCGCTCGGACTGCGACACGTAGCTCGGCGCCACGCCGTCGTTCAGCAGCTGCAGCGCCGGCGTCCAGATCTGTGCGTCGCGTGAGCGCAGCTGAAAGTCTGCACTGCTGGCAATCGCGGCAACGTCCACGCTGCCGGCCAATGACTGATCCAGCGCTGCACCGATACTGATGCCGCGAATGCGGCGCTCCGACGCCCGCGCTGTGCTCGCCAGATGCCGGCCCAGCCAGCCGCCAGCAGCGCCACTACCGCTGCTGCCGGCCACCTCCATGCGCGCCTGCGCGCTGAAGTGCGAGCGGTCCGCAAGCATGTTGCCGACGGCATGGACTGCTGCCAATTCACCGGCGTCGTATAGTGGCTTGAGCATGGCCAACGCGGGGTTCAGCGCGAAGCGGCCATCGAGATCGATGCCACCGTCGGCATCGCCCGGCGGCGCAATGCTGATCTGCGGCCGCAGGTCGTAGTAGCTGCCGTCGGCGTAAGGCACGACGACATTGAGACCGTCCATCGCACCGCGCTGGAAGATCACGATCAGTGTAGGTGTTCTGGCCATGATCGTTACCGGAGATTGAAATAGGGCGAGGCCAGCAGCAGGCCCGCGACCCGTTCGGCGGCAAGATTCAAGGTCTCGCCTGTGAGCGGACCATCGCTGCCGGCAATGGTGATCAGGGCGGCACGATCGCTGGTGCGCAGCGTACGCATGATCAGCTTGGCGGCCAGCGCGTCAACCAGTTGCTCCGCGCTCATACCCTCCTCGACCAGCGCCGACGCCGGAGACTCCCCGAACAGCCCCCGCGTCTCGACCAGCTCCGCAGCGAAGTTCCAGCGCTCAAGCAAGCCCGATGCGCTGAGCCAGTAACTCGCCACATCCGGGTAGCCGTCGGGGGCAAACCAGCGATGCGGAACCTGCCCCAGGCGTGAGAGCAGCGACAGCAGCTCGGTGCCGGGATAGTGGCTGGCGTCGTTGTCATAGGCGCGCAGCGCGCCGCAGACGTAATTGAGCGGCCGTTTCAGCTTGTAGTCGGCGTAGCTCGCGAAATCCGGGTGCAGGAACAAGGCGCGCAACAGCGTCGGGATATCGCCGTCGCTGGCGCTGAATGCCGCGCGCACGGCCTCAACGATCACCGCGGGCGCCTGATCGGCGACAAAGTGACGCACCAGCTTGGTTGCGATGAAGCGTGCCGTAGAGGGGTGGCTGGCCAACAGATCCAGTACCGCCTCGCCGTCCTCGACGCCGCCGCCGGCCGGGATCACAGTGCCGAGCACATGCTTCTCCTCGGTATCGTGCCGCTGCGGATGAAACTCGAACATCCGTGTCGTGCCGTTGATCCCCCAACCGGTAAAGCAACGCGCGACTTCCTTGACGTCTGCTTCGGTGTACCCGCCGTCAACCCCCAGCGTGTGCAGTTCCATCAGCTCACGCGCGTAGTTCTCGTTGGGGCCATCGGCCACGTTGCTCATACCATCCAGGTATTCGAGCATAGCCGGGCTTTTTGCACTGGCATGCAGCAGCGCACGGAAGCTGGAAAACGCGTTGGCGCGGATGACGTTGCGGTCGAAATCGGGCTTGGTCCGCGGCAGATTGCCGGTAACGTTGTCGATGTTGAAGTGATCGGTCCAGAACCCGACCATGACCTCAAACAGCTGCCGGTCGCTGTAAGTCCCGAGGAACACCGTCTTTTCTGCAAGCTGTCGGGTAATCTCGCTGAGTTCGAAGGCGTCCGCGTAGTAGGCGGCCGTCAGCGGCAGTTCGGTCACCGGGAAGCGCACGGCGGCCTGCAACTCGACCAGATCCGGCAGCATCTGCTGCGGATTGAGCTGCTGTTCCAGATAGCCGTTGATGCCCTGCGCGCGGGCTGCCGCGAGGTCGGCTGCGGTGGTGCCAAAGCGGCTGCGCTTGAGCAGATGCACCAAGGGATCCGGTGCCGGCAGCGGTGCCGCCGCCGCTTGCGGGTCAAGCCCGCCGATGGCATCCCCGGTCACTGCCAGCGGATCGCTGCTGCCGCAGGCTGTCAGATAGCCCGCAATCGATAGCAAGCCGCAGTGCTGCAAGAATTCCCGCCGTTCCACTGGCCCTCCCAGGGCAAGCCCCTTCTTCCGCTGGTGTCGTAACAGCCGCCATCCCCCGATGCGGCTACGACGCTACTCGGGTCCGCCTAAGGTCAGCACAGCCGAGAACGCGCAATAGTTATGCCAAACCACTATCGCAGCTCGGCAGGCGACACCATGCCATACACGACAAAAGGGTGCAGCCGCCGGATCAATGCGCCGCCGGCTTGGCCTTGGCCACAGCGACACCGTGCATCAGGCGGTCCGTCCAGGCAATGCCAATCGCCGAGAGGATGAAGGTCATGTGAATGATGGTCTGCCACATCACCCCTTCCGAGGTGGTGTTGGTGCAACGCACCCCCGCCTCGACCGCAGAGCACAGGGGCAGCGCGCCGATGGTGCCGGCCTCTATGAAAGTCTTCAGCAGATGGATGGAGGAGATACCGATGATGGCCATCGCCAGCTTGACCTTGAGCACCGAGGCGTTGACGTGGCTCAACCACTCCGGCTGATCAGGATGATTCTCGAGACGCAGGCGGGAGACGAAGGTTTCATAGCCGCCGACGATGACCATCATCAACAGATTGGAGATCATCACCACGTCGATCAATGCCAGTACGATCAGCATCACCTGCTGCTCGTTCAGCTCGAAAGCGCCATGAATCAGGTGCAGCAACTCCTTGACGAACAGCACCACGTACACACCCTGCGCGACGATCAGGCCCAGATACAGCGGCAGCTGCAACCAGCGCGAGGAAAATATCAGCGAGGGCAGCGGGCCCAGCGTCTTGGTGGCTGATGGCGGGGTCGGCGAAGACATGGCTTGGGGTTCCTTGAGGAGGGAAAATCGCGGCGGATTCTACTGCACCTGTGTGTCACCGCATCGATTCAATGCGCGCCGTGGCTGCTCCGCATTCTTGACGGCGGTTCGCCGTGGTGCCGCTTGAAAGCCTGACTGAACGCGGTCTCCGAGCGGTAGCCCACCTGCTCCGCGATCTGCGCCACCGACAACCGGGTGTGCGCCAGCTTCCACGCGGCCAGCCGCATCCGGTGTTCGGTCAGGTAGGACAGCGGCGGCTGCCCCAGAACCTGGCCGAAGCGCTCAGCAAAGGCGGAACGCGAGAGCCGGGCACACTCGGCCAGCTCCGGCACGCTCCAGTCCCTGCCAGGCTCACCGTGCATGGCCGCCAGCGCTGCCGAAAGCGCCTTGTCGCGCAGCGCCATCAACCAGTTGCCGGTGCCCTCGGGCAGGTTATTGACGTGATCTCGCAACATCTCCACCAGCAGGATGTCAGCGATGCGATTGATGATGACCTGCTGGCCGGGCTGCACCCGCGCCGTTTCCTCGGCGATGAACTGCAGCCCCAGACGCAGCCAGGACGATGGCGATCCCGCGCTGCGCAAGTGCATAACCGCCGGCAGCGCTGCGATCAGGGGGCGCGCCAGATTGACGTCGAACCGGAAATGTCCACTGAGTATCGCCGCCGCCGCCCCCTGTTGCCCCAGCCGCAGGGGCTCGGTCTGCAAGGTCTCCAGTTCGGGGCGCAGGTCATACGGTGCCGCACCCGAGCCAGGATCATCATGCACCGAGTGCTCGGGGCCGTCCGGCAGCAGCACGATATCGCCGGCCTGCAGGCGCAGCGGCTCGGCGCCCTGCCGGCGCAACCACGCCTGGCCACGCGCGACAATGTGGAATGCGGTCAAGCCCGGTGTATGCAGCTTCAATGCCCAGGGCGCGCTGAGCTGCGACTCGCGAAACACCGCTCCATGCAGGCGGATGTCGTCGAGAATCAGGCTGAGTGTGTCCATCCAGTCGACGGGTTAACGATGGGTAGCGGTGAGGGCAGCCGGCGTTTCAGGTGGGTTGCAGCGGCGTTGCACCCAGCTCCCGGCGTTTCACGCAGGTTTCACGGTGCGCCAGCCATTTCGCCATTGAGCAATGGCAACGACTATACCACCGGCCCGGCGTCGAACCGGGCAAGACGCCCGCAATCCGCGCGCACCCTGCTGGAGGACCCGTATGAATACCTCGACCGTGAAACTGGCCAACGAGGCCGACTGGAGCGATGGCAAGCGCTATCTGTGGCTGCTGAGCCCGGCGATTCCGGTGCTGGCGCTTGCAGCCCTGCTGGTTTTCCACGCCACCGGCTGGACCTGGCTGGCCTGGGGCGGACCGATCCTGGTGTATGGCGTGATCCCGTTGCTGGACTGGCTGGTCGGTGAGGACACCCATAACCCGCCGGAATCCGCCGTGGCACGGCTGGAAGGCGACCTCTACTACCGCGCCATCGTCTACGCGTACATCCCGACCCAGGTGGCGGCCACGGTGTACGGCGCCTGGCTGGTGGCGCAGGGCCAGCTGTCGGCGCTGCAGCTGGTTGGCCTGATCTTCACGGTCGGCACGATCAACGGCATTGCCATCAATACCGCGCACGAACTGGGGCACAAGAAGGAATCGCTGGACCGCTGGCTGGCAAAACTGACCCTGGCCCCGGTGGCCTATGGGCACTTCTATGTGGAACACACACGCGGCCACCACAAGAACGTGGCCACCCCCGAGGACCCGGCCAGCTCGAAGATGGGTGAGAGCTTCTGGGCGTTTCTGCCGCGCACCCTGAGTGGCAGCCTGAAGTCCGCATGGAAGATCGAAAAGGAGCGCCTGGCGCGAACCGGTCGGTCGGTCTGGAGTGTGGACAACGACAACCTGCAGGCCTGGGGGATGACGCTGGTGTTCTTTGGCGCGATCACCGCATGGCTGGGGATCGAGGTGCTGCCGTTCCTGCTGCTGCAGGCCTTCTTTGGCGCGTCCCTGCTCGAAGTCATCAACTACATCGAGCACTACGGCCTGCTGCGCCAGAAAGGGGCCGACGGTCGCTACGAGCGCTGTGCCCCCAGACACTCGTGGAACAGCAATCACATCGTGACCAATCTGTTCCTGTATCAGCTGCAGCGGCATTCCGATCATCACGCCAATCCGACGCGCCGCTTTCAGGCCTTGCGCCACTTTGACGAAAGTCCGCAGCTGCCGGCCGGCTACGCCTCGATGCTGATCCCTGCCTATATCCCGTGGCTGTGGTTCCGGCAGATGGACCCGCGCGTGGTCGCCCACCATCAGGGTGATCTCAGCCGCGCCAATCTGTACCCGCCCAAACGCGAGGCATTGCTCAAGCGCTGGCACGACGTTCCGCTCGGCGACGGCAAGCCTGAGGTGTTCCCGCAAGAACATGCCGTACCTGCCCAGCGCGCAGCGACAAACGCGGCAGCGCGCTATCGCTGTACCGATTGCGGCTACATCTATGACGAAGCGCAGGGCTGCCCGCATGAGGGGTATGCGCCGGGCACGCGCTGGTCAGAGCTGCCGCAGAATTGGCCCTGCCCCGACTGCGCCGTGCGCGAGAAGCCGGATTTTGAACCCTTGCAGGAGCAGGCGTGAACAGCCGCCGCTGGCAGTGTGCGGGCTGCGGCTACGTCTACGACGAAGCCGAGGGCTGGCCGGCCGACGGCATTGCCGCCGGCACCGCCTGGGCGGATGTCCCGGAGGACTGGACCTGCCCCGACTGCGGTGCGTCCAAGGCCGATTTCCTGATGGAGGAAATCTGACCCGACTGCCCCTGGATGCTCACACCATCGCTGGCGGCGTCCGCCCCGCGAACAAGGTCTTGGCCACCGCCTCGCTGTAGTCCAGCGCCAGGGTCGAAGTCGCCACAAAGCGGGTGCTGCTGATTTTCCACGCACCGCCCTGCTTGACGTACTCGTCCTCGTAGTAGCCGGCCAGCTGGGTGATCGACTGCGCCTGGGTATTGATCAAGCCGTATTGCAGACTCCAGGTCCCGCGCGCATGGGTCGCGTCCAGCACCTCGATCTGCGGATTGGAGCTGTGGTGCAGTTCGACCATGTGTTCGTGACAGGCGATCTGGGTATAAATCTCGACCAGCGCGTCGGCCGTGTCGAAGGTACCGATGGCGCCGTAGTCGATATGGACCTTGCCGTCGGCAAAACAGGCGCGGATGCCCTTTGGGTCCTTGCGATCACAGCAGAACAGATACCGCGCCTTCAGGCTGCGCACCGCTTCTGCGTCCTCCAGAGCCTGCAACCGCTGTTCCGTCGTGCCTGCATTCATGGTCGTGCTCCACCGTCATCATCAGAGAGGGCCGCAGTTCAACGCAGACCCGATGCCGGCGAATCCCCCGTTTGGCTGAGCCGTGGTCCCCGGTGGCGCCGGACGGCTGCTGCCCATGCCCGCCGCGTTCTACTACAAACAGATGACGCCGGCTTCTTGTAGTGGCCATTACTGTCGGGTAACGATAAAGGACCGACGGCTTACAGCGCCGCCGGCCACGTCGAGCGCATCCTGCGTATCGGCGCTACCGAGCATGTCACGGACGATATGCACGAAGTAGAGTTACCAGCGACGGGGGTTCGGGGATGAAACTGCGACAGCTCATGCTGGCGCTGGTGGCGGTGATTGCCATTGGCGGCCTGCTGTTTCTGGTACGCATGACGCAAGGCGTGGACAGCCGGATTCATCTTGAGCGCCTGCAGAACCTGCGCACCACCGATGCGCTCGACGTCGGCCTCAATCGCGCGGTAACGCGAGTCGGCTCCAATACGCTGGCCACGGTCGCCGACGTACGGGCCGTGACCACGGCACAGCTCGGCGATGCCCTGAATGCGCTGGAGCAAGGCCCTACGTCGTTACGCGGCCTCAGCCCCAGCATCGACAGCGCCCTGGACAAGTTCCTCGACACGATCGAAGCCAAATTCGAGCTGGCTTTCGACTTCGAGGCCCGCAACATTCTGGTGAACCAGCGTCTGATTGCCGGCATGGACGCCGTTCCGCAACTGACGGAACAGCTACTCGCCCTGACCCGCACGACTGACCGTGAGCGCGTCGGCAGCCTGCTGTCGCAACTGCAGAGCGAGGTGACCGCCTACGGCGTAGTCCCGGCGCCAACCAACGAGCCCAATATCCGCACCGTGCTGGCAGCACTGGACACGATCGGAGACCAGCAAACCCCGGCCTTCAGACAGACGCTGGTCACGCTGACGTCCACAGCGACCAATGTCATCGCCGACAAGAACGAGTTGGTACAGCGCCTTACCGACTTCCTCAGTCGCCCGACTGCCGAGCAGCTGCAGGGCGTGGAGCAGGCCTACATGGCTTGGCACAACAGCCACGCCGCCGTAGCCAACCAGTACCGCCTGTGGCTGGCGGCCTACGCGGCGATCCTGCTGCTGGGCCTTGCGATGGTCGGTCTACGGCTGTCACGCAGCTATCGTGAACTGGACCACGCCAACGCCAAGCTGTCGCATGCCAACCGGACACTGGAGGCGAAGGTGGACCGGCGCACCAAGGACCTGCAGTTGGCGATCAAGGAAGTACGTGCATCGCAGGCCCATCTCGTGCAATCGGAAAAGATGGCGTCTCTGGGCCAGATGGTGGCCGGCGTTGCGCATGAGATCAACACGCCACTGGGCTATGCACGCAGCAATACCGAGATCGTACGCACGTCCCTGCGTGAAATCAGGACTTTGTGCGCCGTGCAGACCCGCGCGCTGCAACTGATGGGCGATGATCAGGCCGACGAAGCGACCGTGGGTGACGCCTTCGCTCGCGCACAGTCGCTGGCTGCCGAGGTCAACACCGAAGAGCTTGCCGAAGACCTCGACAGCCTGCTCGGTGACGCCGATCACGGCCTGTCGCAGATCAGTGAACTGGTGCGCAGCCTCAAGGACTTCTCACGCGTGGACCGCTCGCGATCCGACGTGTTCAATGTCAACGACGGCATCGACTCCGCACTGAAGATCGCCAACAGCCAGCTCAAGCACCGGGTGGAGGTGGTGAAGGCCTATGGCACGCTGCCACCGATCGAGTGCTCGCCGTCGCAGCTGAACCAGGTTTTCCTGAACCTGTTCACCAATGCCGCCCAGGCGATCAAGGACAACGGCAAGCTGTTCATACATACATCTGAGAAGCCCGAAGGCGTGGTGATCCGCATCATGGACACCGGAGGTGGCATGCCCGAGGAGGTGCGCTCGCGCATCTTCGAGCCGTTCTTCACCACCAAGGCGGTGGGTCAGGGCACCGGCCTGGGGCTTTCCATTGTCTATCGCATCATTCAGGATCACGGGGGCAGCATCGACGTGCGTTCGACGCTCGGCAAGGGCACCGAGTTCATCATCGTGCTGCCGTTGAAGCAGGCCCGCGTGTCAGCCGAAGACATGGCGGGGGACATCTATGCAGGATCAGACCCGGCGCTGGCTGCAGCCTGAACGGGCCAGCCGGTATTGAAGCGAATATGAGGCAGACATGGTGACGGATACGACCTCCACCCCCAGCGCCAAGGCACGCGTCCTGTTCGTGGACGATGAGCCGCGCGTACTGACGACGATGCGCATGCTGTTTCGTGGACAGTACGAACTGTTCTTCGCAGACAGCGGCCAGAAAGCGCTGGATCTGCTGAAAACGCAGGCGGTCGACGTCATCGTCAGCGATCAACGCATGCCGGGCATGACGGGCATCGAGCTGCTGCGCGCGGCCCGGGACCTCAACCCGAATGCAATGCGCATCCTGCTGACCGGCTATTCGGACCTCACCGCCATCATCGGCTCGATCAACGAAGGCGAGATCTTCCGCTTCGTCAACAAGCCCTGGTCCAACAATGACCTCACCGCGACGCTGCAACGCGCGGTCGGTGCCGCCCGCGTCAGCCAGGCGGTGGCCACGAAGGAAGAGAACACACCCTCCCTCGAAGCAGGCGCGCGCGCGCCTGTGGGCATCGCCGCGCCGCCCCATGGCGGAGCCAAGGCCAAACCCGCCGGCGTGCTGGTTGTCGACGATGACCCGGCAGTGCCGCCGCGCATCCAGGCGGTGCTGGGGGCTGAATACCATGTGCATGGCGCCAAATCGATGGACGAGGCGGTCAGCGTTCTGGAGCGCGAACAGATCGGCGTGATCGTCTCGGACACGCGCGTGCAGGACCACCCGGTCATCAACCTTATCGGCACGCTGAAGCAGCACCATCCGGAACTGGTTTCGGTGATCCTGACCGAGCGCGCAGACGCCGGCAGCGCCATAGAACTGATCAATCAAGGTCAGATCTATCGCTTCATCACCAAGCCGATCCACGACAGCCAGTGCAAGATCGCCGTGACCTCTGCGGTACGCCAGCACCAGCGCCTCGCACTGCATCCCGAACTGACGCAGCGTTATGAGGTGGAGCGTCTGCCGGACCCGCCGCCAAGCTCGCAGAATGCTGGCCTCGCCAATCGCATCAAGACGCTGCGAACCTGGGTGCGTCGCTTCGTCTGAGCGCTGACACTCGTCGGAGTCATCGCGGCTCTGCGTACAACTGCGCGGTGGCTACTGCAAACAGGTGAAGCCGCGTTGAACCGAGCCGCCTACTGTCTCCTGCAACTAGAACAAACAGGAGACAGCCGCGATGGCGGTTGATGACAAGGTACGCTCCGGCGCAGCGTGGGCGGAGTTCTGCGATGCACTGAAAGCCGCCGGCCAGCAGGTGCTGCGCGCCGAGGCGCCGACCAGCGAACTCGATCGCGCCGAGGGCTGGCGCTATCTGACCCGGCTGCTGCGCATCGGTCTGGAAATGCACCTGGAATGCGCTGACCCTGACTTCCCCGCGTTCTTTGCGCCCTCGCACGAGACCGGGAAGATCGGCGCCGACAATCCCGACAACCTCTATCAGATGGCGCGCATCAACGGCCGCAATCAGTACGTAGTCAAAGGCACGCGCGGCACGGTTCCCTATCTGTCGTTTGGCACCCAGAAAGGGGGCTACGAAAGCAACGGCAAGATGGAACAGACCGGCTTTCTTGACGGCAAGGATCTGCAACTCGACGAAGACGGCCGCTTTGAAGTGGTGGTCAGCGCCACGCGGCCCGCCGATGCCCGCAACTGGGTGCGCATCGAGGCGGACAGCAATGCGCTGCTGGTACGTCAGACCTTCCTGGATCGCAGCGCGGAGCGACCCGCACAGCTGAGCATTGCCCGCAACGGCGATAACGCCCGGCCGATGCCGATGAGCGCCGAGCGCATACAGCGTTCGCTCGAGAATACGGCGCGCTTCGTCAACGGCACCGCCACCCTGTTCGCAAACTGGGCGCAGAGCTATCTGCCGCATGTCAATCAGCTGCCGCCTGCGGACCAGGCGCTGTGCCAAAGCGTTGGCGGCGACCCCAATATCGTCTACTACCACTCCTACTGGCAGCTGGCTGATGACGAGGCACTGGTGATTCATCTGCCCCGCATACCGGCATGCCGATTCTGGAACCTGCAGATCAACAACTGGTGGATGGAGTCGCTGGACTATCGCTATCACCGCGCACACTTCAACAAGCACTCGGCTCAGGTTGCTGCCGACGGCAGCGTCACGCTGGTGCTGACGCACCGCGACCCCGGCCTGCCGAACTGGCTGGAAACCGCCGGCCATGATCGCGGCACGATGTGCCTGCGCTGGGTCGGCGCAACCGAGCAGGTTGACCCGGTCACCCGCGTGGTGAAACTCACCGAACTCAAGAGATCCGCTGCATGAGCACGCCCGCACCGCGTTTCGACCCCGCCACCCTGCTGGCTGCGGCACAGGCGCAAGCCGGGCTGTCAGACTTTGGCGATCCGAGCTTTCGCGAGGGCCTTGACGTCTTCTGCCGCGCGCTGGAATCCGAAGCCAGGCTCTCGGACTTCGGTCGCGGCCTGTTGCAGCAGAAGGTCATGGAGTTGCTGACCAATCGGCTCGGAATCGAAGACTGGTACCGGCGCCACCCGGAGATCGAGCAGGAAGTCCTCGCGGCTCCGATCGTGATTGTTGGCCTGCCACGCACCGGCACAACGTTGCTGCAGCGTGTACTCGCGCAGGATCCGCAGTTCTATTCAATGCCGTGGTGGGAATCACGCTATCCGGTGCCCTTCCCCGGAGAATCGCTGCAGGCACCCACACAGCGCATCGAACAGGCACGCGCGGAGGTCAAGATCATGGTCGAGGCCATGCCCAAGCTGCTGTCGATACACCCGATGGACGCCGACCAGGCCGATGAAGAAGTCATGCTGATGGAGCATAGCTTCATGGCGGCG
>JBFJKG010000024.1:0-11864 GCA_041635075.1 Solimonas sp. | reverse complement strand
GCAGCTGCCACTGTATGCAAGCCACGCGGTCGGCGATGCCACCGGCATACCGCAGGTCGATGGCATCTGTTTCGCCCATCTCAAGGACGGTCATCCGGCCTTTGTAGCGCGCACCAATTGGCGCCAGCGCCTGATCGAACCCGGCACCGGTCGCTACGAGCAAAGCTGGCCAGACATCCTCGCGCTGTGGCGTGCGGCGTTGGAGACTGCCGCCCAAGGGTTCGTCGCCGGCCACGCCCAGCTGGGCAGTGCCATCTCCACGCGCTCCACCTACGCCGATCTGCTGCTGCTTGGCGGCAGTGACGACAGCGACGGCGACGCACCCGGAGACCCGACATGAGCGGCGTGCTCTCCGACGCACCTCAGCGCGAAGCCGCGCTGGACCTCTCCCGCCACGTGCTGGCAATGGCACCGGCGGGCTCAGGCAAGACCGGACTGCTGGTCGGCCGGCTGTTGCGCGCCCTGGCGCAGGTGGACGAGCCCGAGCAGGTGGTCGCGATTACCTTCACCAACAAGGCCGCCGCCGAGATTCGTCATCGCGCGATCAGCCTGTTGCAACGCGCGCGCACATCCGACGATGGCGCAGAACCCCATCTGCAGGAGGCGCTGGCCGGTGCCCGCGCCGTACTCGCGCGTGACGCCGAGCGCGGCTGGCATCTGCTCGACCAGCCCGAGCGACTGCGCGCCACCACCATCGACGCCTTCAGCGCGCAGATCGCGACCCAGCAGCCCCTGCTTTCCGGGCTCGGTGGCCGGGTCGGCGTCGCCGAAGATGCCTGGCCCCTCTATGCCGACGCCGCAATGCGCGTGCTGGCCGACCTGGAGGAAGGCCAGTTGGCCGATGCCGACCGGCAGGCGCTGCAGACCGTGCTGCGACTTGCAGACAACCGCATCGACCGGCTGCTGCCGGCGTTGGCGGAGCTGTTGTCACGGCGCGAGCAGTGGCTGCGGCATGCCATGGGCGACGCCACCTGGGAAATAGGCGAGGCCGCCGTGCTGGAACGCCTGGTCAGCGCCGGCCTGGCACGTTTTGAATCGGCGCTGGATCCGGCGTTCCGTACTGAGCTGACCGCGCTGCTGCAAACCGGCAGCACGCTGGCCGAACCCCTGCAGTGGGCCGCGGACTTGGTCGGGTGGCCGGCGCCAATCGCCGCCAACCTGACGATGTACCGCCTGCTGGCAGCGCAACTGGTCACCGGCAGCGGCACGCTGCGCAAGTCCGGCGGCATCAATGTGAAAACCGGATTCGGCCCCGGCCAGCCGCATACGGCGCGGATGAAGGCACTGCTCGACAGCGTGCAGGACGACGCAACCCTGAGCGCGGCGGCCGTGCAGGTATTGCGACTGCCGGATGCCGCCTATCCGGATTCGCTGCAAACCCTGAGGCGCGCGCTGCTACGGGTCATGCGGACGCTGGCCGTGTACTTGCTGCAGGTGTTTGGCGAGCGCGGACAAACCGACTTCGCGCAGATCTCGATATCGGCGATCTTCGCGCTGCGCCCGGAAGGCGGCTACGGCGACGCCCTGCTCAGCGCCGATCGCCGGATTCGGCATCTGCTGGTTGACGAGATGCAGGACACCAGCGAGTCGCAAGTGGAGTTGCTGCGCCACCTGACACACGGCTGGCAGGCTGGCGATGGCCGCTCGCTGTTCCTGGTCGGCGACCCACAGCAGTCGATCTACGCCTTCCGCAAAGCCGAGGTGCGGCTATTCCTGGAGCTGTGGGAGCGCCAACAGCTAGGCGATCTGTCGCTGCATTGCATACAGCTGAACGCCAACTTCCGCAGTGATGCCGCAGTGGTCAGCTGGTTCAATCGCGCGTTCTCCACCATTTTTCCGCAGCGTGCTGACGCCTCATTGGGCGTCGTACCCTTTGCCGCCAGCGTCGCGCAGCGTGCCAGCAGCGGTGGCGGGGTGGACATCGTGGCGCTACCGGCCGATGCCGAAGCGCTCGCCGCCGAACAGGCGGCGGCTGCAGCCGCGGAGCTGATTGCCCAAGGCAGCGTCGCCATTCTCGGTCGTGCGCGCACCCACCTCGCACCGGTGATCCGCGCCCTGCGCGCGCGCGGACTGACCCCCGCATGCCAGGACATCGACCCCCTGTCCACGCAACCGGCCGTGCGCGACTACATCGCGCTGGCACGTGCGCTGTGGCAACCCGCCGACCGCCTGCACTGGGCCGTGCTGCTGCGTGCACCGTTTGTGGGACTGTCCTGGGCGGATCTGATCGTGCTGTCGGCGGGCCAGACCCGGCTGACCTGGCCTGAACGCATCGCTTCGCGCCTTGAAGACCCGGCGCTGAGCGCCGATGGTCGCGCGCGACTCGAACGCCTGCTGGGCGCACTGCACAGCAGTGCTGAATCGGCCACCCTGCGCGCGGATCTGGCGGAGCGCTGTGAAGCACTGTGGTACGCCCTCAACGGCCCCGGCACGCTGGCTCCCGGTGAGTTTGCGGACCTGCAGGCAGCCATGCGTCTGTTGCGCGCCCAGACCCGTGACGGTGGCATACACGACCTGGAGGCGCTGGAACGCGCGCTGGAACGCCTGTACGCCCAGCCTCGCGCCGGCCAGATCCAGGTCATGACCATCCACAAGGCCAAGGGCCTGGAGTTCGACCACGTGTTGCTGGTCGGCGCCCACCGCAGATCACGCAGCGAGGACAAGCCACTCTGGCACCTGCGTAGCGTCAGCAGCCCGGCCGGTGGCGACGCCGATGGCGGCGGCGAGTTGCTGGTGCCCAAGCCGCCGGATGCGCTGGCGCAGGACGACCCGGCCTGGCGCCTGTATGACTATGTGCATGCCGAGCACAGCAGCGCGCGCGCACATGAGTCGCTGCGCCTGCTGTATGTCGCGGTCACGCGCGCACGCCGCTCGCTGCGCCTGTACCTGTGCGCAGATGTCGATGACAAGGGCCAGCCCCGCTTTGCCAGCGGTTCGTTCGCAGCGCTGCTGGCACCGGTGATCAATGCCGATTTTCTGGCGTCCGCCGACGTCACTGCTCCCGCGCCCGCGCCGCCCGCGCCGCCGCCGGCACTGCCACCGCGCGCGCCGCGCCTGCCGCTGGGAGAGCATCTGCCGGTTGATGACCCGGGATATCGGCCGCAGGAAACCCGCACGCTGCGCCCCAGCGAGGCCGTACTCAATGCCGCCGAAGACAAGCGCGAAGACATCAGCGAACGCGCTGAAGGAGAACTGGAGGCACGTCTGATCGGCACGCTTTATCACCAGGCGCTGGAACGCATCGGTGAGGAAGGGATCCAGGCCTGGCACGAGCGCAGCCGCTCAGCGACCCAGGCGCTCAGCGCCGGCTTTCAGCGGCTGGGCCTACCGGCGCCACGGGTTGCCGCTGCGGTGACCCGCGTGCTGGAGTTGGTCAAGCGCACCCTCGAAAGCGCTGAAGGCCAGTGGTTGCTGGCCCCCAAGCGCTGGGCGCGCAACGAGTATCACCTGGCCGGCTATCGCGATGGTCGCTGGCTGGCGGCCGTCATTGATCGCTGCTTCGAGGACGACGACGGCAGCCTGTGGATCATTGACTACAAGGCAGCCGCACACCCGCTCCCCCCCACTGCGGTGAACGCCTATGTCGAAGGCGTGCGGGTTCGCTATCGCGAGCAGCTGGACCAGTACCGGGGCCTGTTGCAGCTGCTACAGCCCGGCCGGCGCGTGCGCACGGCGCTGTACCTGCCGGAGCCGGGAATGCTGCTGGAGATCGAGGCCGGCGACGCCTGACCGGCCGTGTACCGGCCTCGATCACGACTCAGCCCTGCGGCGGAAGCTCCAGCCGCTGTGCCAGCGCCGCGGCCGGCACGTAGCCGTTCACCACTTCGCCGTCCGGCAAGATGATCATCGGGGTACCGCGCAGCCCCAGCTCCTGTCCGAGTTGGTAGTCGGCCATGACCGGGTTCTTGCAGTCCGACTTGCCTTCCAACGGTGCGCCGAGCTTGGCCTGGGTCAATGCCTCCTTGGGATCGGTCGCACACCACACGGCCTCAGCCTTGCGGAACGACTCGCTGCCCGGACCCGAGCGCGGATAGAACAGATAACGGACGGCAATGCCGGCGGCGTTGTACTGATCCATTTCGCGGTGCAATTTACGGCAATAGCCGCAATCAACATCGGTAAACACCGTCACCGTATGCGCAGCGTCGGCACCGCCCTCGGGCGCGAAAATCAAGCTCTGGTCCTCGCCGATGTTCTTGAGGCGGGCCAGGCGATCGCCCCGACGACGGTTCTCAGTCAGGCTCTGCCCGCTTTCCACGTCGATCAGATCACCGCTGATCAGGTACTTGCCGTCGGCCGTGATGTACCCGAACAGCGAGCCTTGCTGCACCTCATACAGACCGGGCACCGACGACTCGCGCACATCTTCAGGTTTGATTTCCGGCAGGTACTTGGCGAGCTGCATGCGCACCTGCTCCAGATTGCCGCCCGGCAGCGCCGCGGCTGGGGTGTCCGCGGGCTGGTCCGGCGCGCAGGCCGCCACCATGGCGCCAATCAGGAGGGTTGCTATGAGCCGGGGGCCCTTTACCGATACGTTCATGTGTTCTTCAAAGTTGCGTTTGCCTGGGGGCATTATGCCAGCCCCGTCCCTCGACCACGCGGCCGTCAACCCCGCGGATGGTGCCGCGCATGCAGCTCCCGCAGGCGGGCGCGGGTGACATGCGTGTAGATCTGCGTGGTCGAAAGGTCGGCGTGACCCAGCAGCGACTGCACCGCGCGCAGGTCCGCGCCATGCTCCAGCAGGTGGGTGGCAAAGGCATGACGCAGGCTATGCGGCGATATGGGCACCCGTATCCCCGCGTTGCCGGCGTAGTGCTTGAGCCGCTGCCAGAAATTATGCCGCGTCATCGGTGCGCCCAGCCGGCTCAGGAACAGGCCGTCGGCAAGGCTGTGATCGGCCAACTCCGGGCGCGCATCGCGCAGGTAACGCTGTATCCAGTCCAACGCGATCTCCCCCATGGGCACCAGCCGCTCGCGCCCGCCCTTGCCCAGCACCTGCACCACACCGCGCCGCAGGTCCGCGGAGGTCAGCTTCAGCTGTACCAGCTCGCTGACCCGCAGGCCGCTGGCATACATCAGTTCCAGCATCGCGCGGTCGCGCAGGCCAAGGCTGTTCGTAATCTCCGGAGCATTGAGCAGGCGTTCGACATCGCCTTCCGTCAAGGTCTTCGGCAAGCGCAGCCCCATGCGCGGCGAATCCAGGCGCGCAGTCGGATCGTCTTCCCGCTGGCGGTCGGCATTCAGATGCCGGTAGAACTGGCGCAGCGCCGACAGCAGACGCGCCTGCGATCGCGGATTGAGTCGCCGTGCCGCCAGGTAGCTGCGGATGTCGGCCTCGGCGGCCGCGCCCAACGCCACCCCGTGGGGTTGCAGCCACCGTGCGAACAGGTGCAGGTCTGAACGATAGGACGCACGCGTATTCTCCGACAGGCCGCGCTCGAGCCACAGTCGGTCCAGAAAGCGCTCGACGGCAGCGGCATCTTCAAGGCTGGGCGCGGCGGCAATGCGTGGCGTATCGGTCACCTTCCTATAATACGCGCCGATGATTCGACGACTCCTAGCTGCGATCTACGCGCCCCTGGCCGCCGCCCTGCTGCTGATGGCGTTTGTGCCGGTCTGCATCGTCGTGATCTGCGGTCCAAGCTTGGCGATCCGCCGCGAACTCGGGCGCGCGGGCGTGCGCCTGGCGCTGGCCTGTGTCGGCGTGCGTATCCGCGTCCTTGGGACCGAGCACCTCCCGACTACGGCCAATATCGTGGTCGCCAATCACGCCAGCTACTTCGACGGTCTGGTGTTGACCGCCGCGCTGCCGCGCCGCTACAGCTTTGTGGTGCAGGATGGTGCGGCGAGCTGGCCACTGGTGGGCCGGACCATCCGCCGCATGGGGGTGGTGTTCGTCAACCGCGCCGAGGCGCGAGCGGGCGCACGCATCACCCGGCTGCTGATGCGACGGCTGAAGCAGGGCGAATCATTGGCCATCTTTGCCGAGGGCACGTTCAAGCCCGAGCCGGGGCTGCTGCCGTTCAAGAACGGCGCCTTCATCATGGCTGCGCGCACGCAGGCCCTGGTCGTCCCCGCCGGGATCAGCGGCACCCGCAAGCTCTACGGCGGACACCGCAAGCTGCCGCGCTGGAGTCACATCGTGGTGCGGTTCGGGGCACCTCTGAAGGCTGATAATCCGGACCGCGAAGCGGCTTTGCGCCTGCGCGATAGCGCGCGCAGGCAGGTGCTCGCACTCTGCGGCGAGCCCGATCATCCAAGCGCGGTAACGGACAGCAGCGCCTGAGTCCGATACGCTTGCGCCCCCAACCGGACACCCGATGATCACCTCCCGACGCCGTCGCGGCTGGCGCAACTGGCCAGGATCGGTCACCTGCGAACCCAACTACTGCGCGCGACCCGTTACGCTGGAACAGATCCAGGCTGAAGTCCTGCGCGTGGCTGAAGAAGGCGAGCGCATGCGCGTGATCGGCGCCGGTTACTCGGCCAGCGCCCTGTGCTGGAGCGACGACAACCATCTCTCCCTGGAACGCTTCCGCGGCATTGAGTCCGCAGACCCGCAACGACTCCGCGTATGGGTTCGCGCCGGCACCCGGCTGCGCGCGCTCTGCGAGTCGCTCGCGGACCGTGGCTGGGCGCTGGAGAACCTGCCGGACAGCGATGCCCTGACACTGGCCGGAGCCCTGGCGACCGGCACCCACGGCAGCGGAGCCGCCTTTGGCAATCTGGCGACATTGGTCACGGGTCTGCGTCTGGTCACTGCCGACGGCTCCATTCGAACCTGTAGTGCGGACCATGAACCGGACTTGTTCGATGCTGCACGCATCTCGCTTGGGGCGCTGGGCGTCATCACGCACATCGAGCTGCAGTGCGTGGACAACTACCACCTGCTCCGCACCAGCAAGCGAGCAACGCTGGGAGAAACCCTGGCGCGGGTAGATGAGCTGCGGCGGGATCATCGCAACATCGAGTTCTTCTGGTTCCCCTATACCGAAACGGTGATGCTGCGCTGTTTCGACGAAACCCGCGACGCGCCGTCAGCACTGACACCGTTGGTGAACTTCAAGCGCATCGCCATCGATCACACGCTTTCACGCGTGATATCGGAGGCCGCACAGCGTGCACCGCGGTTTACGGAGCATGCCAGCCGCGCCATAACCCGGAGACTGAGCAAGCGCAGTCAGGTACTTGAGGCACGTCACGCCTATCCGATCCGGCGGCGTATGCATTACGTGCCAATGGAGTATGCGATCCCGGTCACGCGCCTGGCCGATACGCTGCACCAGATGGAACGCGTGATCCGCGCATTGCAGTTTCGTCTGCCGCTGCCGATCGAAGTGCGTTTCGTGCGTCGCGACGATATCTGGCTTTCGCCCCACTACCAGAGGGACAGCGCCTGCGTGACGGTTCCGGCGTTCCCGGGCAGCGACTACGCGCCGTATTTTGCCGCGCTGACCGAGCTGTTCGACCGTGTCGATGGCCGACCGCACTGGGGCATGATTCACGACAAGCCCGCTACCGGTCTGCGCGCGCTGTATCCACGCTTTGATGATTTCTGCCAAATGCGTGAGCGGCTCGACCCACGCGGCGTGTTTCTCAACCCTGCGCTGTCCGCGCTGTTTGGCGCACCGCTGCGGTGAGATCGAGCAGCCGATGACGACCTCCGGCAACCCGCTGCCACCGCGCGCACGCTACGAGCGCGATCTGAAGGCCAGCGGCTACGTGCGCGACAGCGCGCAGCTGCGGGCCGTCGATCAGCTGCAACGCGTACACGAAGCATTGATTGCGACGCCACCTCGCCGCCTGGGCTTTGGCCGTCGGCGATGGACGCCGATTCCCGGCCTCTACATGTGGGGCGGTGTCGGCCGCGGCAAGACCTGGCTGATGGATGCGTTCTACGAGTCGCTGCCGTTCTCGCGCAAGCTCCGCACCCATTTCCATCGCTTCATGCTGGAGGTGCATGAGCGACGGCGGAAATATCCGGATGAGCAGGATCCGCTGAAGCTGGTTGCCGAGGAGTATGCGCAACAGGTCCGCGTGCTGTGCTTCGATGAGTTTTATGTTTCCGACATCGCCGATGCGATGATACTCGGGCGCCTGTTCGAGCATCTGTTCGCGCAGGGGGTCACCTTGATTGCGACCAGCAACATCCCTCCCGATCGGCTCTACGAGAATGGCCTGCAGCGCGCCAACTTCCTGCCGTTCATTGAACTGCTGAAACGCAGTGTCAGCGTGCTGAATGTCGATGGCGGCACCGATTATCGCTTGCGCGCGCTCACTCACGCCGAGATCTATCACCACCCCAGTGATGCATCGGCGGAGGACAACCTGAACCGCTGGTTCGCGGAACTGGCGCCCGCACCCGGCACCGAGCATGCCGACATGGCCCTGCATGGACGCTCGATTCGCAGCCGTCGCCTGTCTGACGGTGTCGCCTGGTTTGATTTTGAGGCCTTGTGCGAAGGCCCGCGCAGCGCCGCTGACTATATCGAGATCGCACGTACGCACCACACCGTGCTGCTGTCCCGCATTCCCCAGCTGGATGCCTTTCGTGAAGACGCTGCCCGCCGGTTCATCAATCTGGTGGATGAATTCTATGACCGGGCGGTCAAGCTGATCGTCGCTGCGGACGTACCGCAGGACCAGCTATACAAGGGCGACAAGCTCAAGTTCGAGTTTTTGCGGACGCAGTCGCGACTCACCGAGATGCAGTCGGAGGAGTATCTAGCCAGGCCGCACTTGCCGTAGCGGCGCCCGATCGCTGCGTCCGCTACCGAAACTCCCGCGCCCACGTTCGCTACGCTCTCGGCTCCGTGTCGTTACGGCACGCAGTCGCGACTCACTCAAGATGCAGTCGGAGGAGTATCTAGCCAGGCCGCACTTGCCGTAGCGGCGCCCGATCGCTGCGTCCGCTGCCGAAACTCCCGGCTGCGCCCCAGCCCAACCGCGCAGCGGTCGGGCGTTCGCTGGCATGAATGGCCATCCGAGGCCATTCATGAAGTCCCCGGCTCACCCCACGTTCGCTACGCTCACCGTTGCTTTGACTACAGGGTCCGCAGCTTGCGCAGCTCGCGCACGCCCACGGCCAAGGTCATGAAGTCCTTGGGGCCAGCCGCCTGCAGTTCCTTGAGCCGCTCGACACCAAAGCGCACCGCTGCATCATGTTCACGGGCCCAGGCTTCGATCCGCTGCTCGGCACTGTCACCCGGCGCTTCCAGCACGCGCGCGACGATCTTGCGGTGCAGGCGATAACAGTCCTCGCGCAGGTTGGAGCGCGCCAGCGCCTGCCACTTGCCCTGGACCTGAAAGCCGATGATCGCGGAGAGCAGCCACAGCACACGCAGCTTGTCTCCTATCAGGAAGTAGACGCGCGCAGCTTCGGCTACCGGCACCTCGGCCTGCGCTGCGATCTCGACGATATCCGGCGCGCTGCCCAGGACCATGGTGTTGGCCAGCAGCACGGCAACATCCTCCGGCACGCCGTCATCCCGCATGCTGGCCACGGCCCTGTCCCAATCACTCAGATACGCGCCGGGGAGCAGCGCCGGCAGCAGGCCGGCAACTTCCGAGATTCCGCTGCGGAACTTCTCGACCGCGGTCCGCACCGGACGATCGCTCCAATGGGTATCGATCAGCCAGGTCGTGACATGCTTCATCAGTCCGATGGCTCGGCCAAACAGGCGCAGCTGCAGCTCCGCGGGAACGCGCCCATCCAGGGCCTGTATCGGCAACCAGTAGCGGTCGCCTTCGAAGATCTCGTGCGCGGTCGCATACGCCTTGACGACGTCGGCGCGGCTCACCCCGTGGTCTTCGGCAAAGCGATGCACGAACGCAAAGCCCATACGGTTGACGACCGCGTTGGATAGGATCGTGGCGATGATTTCACGCCGCAGTCGATGGTTCAGCAGTGCATCGCGATGCTGCTCGACCAGCGCCGCAGGAAAGTACGCCAGAAGATCGCGGTCGAAGAATGGATCGTCCGGAACCTGGGTTCCCAGCAGCGCATCGAACAGCGATATCTTGCTGTAGGACAGCAGAACGGCCAGTTCGGGCCGCGACAGGCCGCGATGCTGTGCACGCCGCTCCTTTAGCCCTTCGTCGTCCGGCAGAAACTCCACGCCACGATTCAGCAGGCCGTCGCGCTCCAGGGTACGCATCAGGTTGGCATGCTCATCGAGCCGCGCTGCGGCATCACGCTCCAGCAGGCTCACCGCCAGGCTCTGCACATAACTGTCGCTGAGCACCGCCTTGGCCAGATCCGCAGTCATGCTGGACAGCAGGGGATCGCGCTGCTCTCGCGTCAGTGTCCCGGCGACCAGCATCTGGTTCAGCGGGATTTTGATATTGACCTCGCGATCCGAGGAGTGCACGCCACCGGCGTTATCGATGAAGTCGCTGTTCAAGCGCACGCCATTGAGTGCGGCCTCTATCCGCCCCAGCTGAGTGCAGCCGAGATTGCCGCCCTCGCCCACGACCTTGCAGCGCAGCTCACGGCCATTCACGCGAATCGCGTCGTTGGCGCGATCTCCACATTCCAGGTGGGATTGGTACTGGCTCTTGACGTAGGTGCCGATGCCGCCATTCCACAGTAGATCGGCGGGTGCGCGCAGGATCGCCGTCATCAATTCCTGAGGCGTCAGGCTGTCCCGGGTCAGATCCAGTGCGGCCTGCGCCTCAGACGACAAGCGAATTGATTTCGCAGTGCGCGGCCAAACGCCACCGCCAGCAGACAGCTTGCTGCTGTCGTAGTCCGCCCATGACGAGCGCGGCAACTCGAATAGGCGCTTGCGTTCGGCAAAGCTTGCGGCCGCATCCGGATTCGGGTCGATCATGATGTGGCGATGATCAAACGCCGCGAGCAAGCGAATCTGCGGCGACAGCAGCATGCCATTGCCGAAAACATCGCCGGACATATCGCCGATGCCGACCACGGTGAAGGGCTCGGCCTGGATGTCACGGCCCAACTCGCGGAAATGGCGCTTCACACTCTCCCACGCGCCACGCGCGGTAATGCCCATCTTCTTGTGGTCGTAGCCGACACTGCCGCCGGAGGCGAAGGCATCACCGAGCCAGAAGCCGTATTCCGCTGCCAGTCCATTGGCGGTATCGGAGAACGTCGCGGTGCCCTTGTCGGCTGCTACCACCAGATACGGATCATCGCCGTCGTGCCGCACGACGTTGTTCGGCGCAACGACATCGTCCCCGACCCGGTTGTCGGTAATGTCGAGCAGGCCCCGCAGGAAGGTCTTGTAGCACTCGACACCAGTCTTCAACCACTGTTCGCGATTGCCAGGATCGCCCCGCTTGACGACGAATCCACCCTTGGCTCCCACCGGCACGATGATCGCGTTCTTGACCATCTGCGCTTTCATCAGGCCGAGGACCTCAGTACGGAAGTCCTGACGACGATCAGACCAGCGCAGCCCGCCACGGGCCACCTTGCCGCCACGCAGATGAATACCCTCCACCTCGGGCGAGTAGACAAACACTTCGTACATCGGCAACGGCGCCGGCAGTTCGGGCACCTGCTGCGGATCCAGCTTCAGGCTCACGTAGGACTTGGGTTGCCCGTTGGCATCACGCTGGTAGTAGTTGCTGCGCAGGCTGGCTCGCACAACCGCGGCATAGGCCCGCAGCACACGGTCGCCATCAAGCGTGACCACCGTATCCAGCGCGGTGTCGAGTGCCTGCGCGATCTCGGTCTCCGCGTCCTCGCGATCACCACCGAACGCCGGATCGTGACGGGTTTCAAAGTGCCTGACCAGCAAGCGCGCGATAGCAGCGTGCTCGCCCAGCAGACGCTCCATATAGTCCTGGCTGTATGGCAAGCCGGTCTGGATCAGATACTTGGTCAAGGCGCGCAG
>JBFJKG010000023.1:0-11909 GCA_041635075.1 Solimonas sp. | reverse complement strand
GTAGCTGCCGCGCCGGCACCGCCTACCTCAAGCAACCGCAAGGTTTCCACCGAGAAGGCAGAGAACGTGGTGAAGCCGCCCAGGAAGCCGATCAGCAGCACGCCACGCCAAGCGTCCGACGCCGCGAAGCGTTCCATCAGAACCACATAGAGCAGCCCCGCGGCAAAGCTGCCGGCTACGTTGACGGCCAGCGTGCCGTAGGGGAAAGCCCCGCCAAATGCCTGTGCGGCAAAGCGCACCACAGCAAACCTCAGCATCGAGCCCAAGGCTCCGCCTATTCCTACGGCCAACCACATGTTCATCGCGGCTTGATCTCCGGCTTGCGCAGCGCCCGCAGCTGCTGCAATTTTTCAGCGATCTTGATTTCCAGCCCGCGCGAAACCGGCTGGTACAGCTCGGTACCGAGCAGACGATCCGGCCAGTACTGCTGCCCTGCAGCGACGCCATCGGCCTCATCGTGGTCATAGCGATAGTCGCGACCATAGTCGAGGTCCTTCATCATTCGAGTGGGCGCGTTGCGCAAATGCAGGGGCACCTCCAGCGTGCCGGTATCCTCGACCAGTCTACGCGCAGCCTTGTAGGCGCTGTAGGCAGCGTTGCTCTTCGGCGCACAGGCCAGGTACAGCACCGCCTGCGCAATCGCCAGTTCACCTTCCGGGCTGCCCAGGCGCTCATAGGTCTCCCATGCATCCAGGCACATCCGCTGTGCACGCGGATCAGCGAGTCCAATATCCTCGACCGCCATGCGTACTACACGGCGCGCGACGTAGCGCGGGTCTACCCCGCCGTCCAGCATGCGTGACAGCCAGTACAACGCCGCGTCCGGGTCACTGCCACGTACCGATTTGTGCAGTGCCGAGATCTGGTCATAGAAATTTTCGCCCTGCTTGTCGAAGCGGCGCAGGCCACGACCGATCAGGCGCTCGAGCAGTGCGTCATCACGCACCGGCTCGGCGCGTGCCAGTTCCACGGCTGTCTCAAGCAGGATCAAGGCGCGTCGCGCATCGCCGTCGGCCGCCTCGGCGATGCGCAGCAACCAGCTCTCCGGCAATTGTTCGGCAGCACCACCCAGTCCACGCTCGCCATCCGCCAGCGCCCGCTGCAGCAGTTCAAGCAAAGCAGGGGCGTCCAGCGCACGGAGCACAAATACGCGCAGACGTGACAACAGCGCGGCATTGAGTTCGAAGGACGGGTTCTCGGTCGTCGCGCCGATCAGTATCAACGTACCGTCTTCGACATGAGGCAGCAGCGCGTCCTGCTGGCTCTTGTTAAAGCGATGGATCTCATCGACAAACAACACTGTCCGCCTGGGGGCAAGCCCCTGAGCCTCCGCCTGGGCAAGCGCGACCGCCTCGCGTATCTCCTTGACCCCCGCCAGTACCGCCGAGAGTGTCAGAAACTGCGCCTCGCTGAGGCCCGCCAGTAGACGCGCCAGCGTGGTCTTGCCGACACCCGGCGGCCCCCAAAGCACCATGGAGGGGATGGTCCCGGCTTCCAGCAGACTGCGCAGCGGCGCTCCCGCGGCCAGCAAATGGCCCTGACCGGCTACCTCGTCCAGCGTTCGCGGCCGCATGCGCTCAGCCAGCGGCTGCGACAGCGCCCCGCTACGCGGACTTACAGCCACATCAACGGACCCGTTCCAAGGTCATCGCACGGGTGCATCTGCGTCGATGACTTCAGCGCCTTTAGGCGGCTGAAATTTGAAACGCTGCGGATCAATCTTGACCCCAGTGCGGACCGCGCTGAAGCGGATATCACTGGTACCGCCCAGGGTATCCAGGAAGCGCATCCGCTGGGGCACGCCGTTCAGCAGCCAGAGCTCGATCATGCGGAAGTCGGCGTCTGTGGCCTTCGGCTTCAGTCGGACTAGGTCGGCGCCCTGATCACGTCCGCCGGACTCCAGCACGAAGTTCTCATTCAGCACACCTCCGCCCTGGGCAAGCAGCGCGGCTGGCGTTCCCTTGAGCACCTCAGCCGCATTACGTACGGTCACTTGCGCCAGATCCGGTTCGTAGTTCCAGATGCGCTGACCGTCACAAACCATCAACTGCTCGTACGGCTGGTCATAGGCCCAGCGGAAGCGCCCGGGGCGCTGCAGATCAAAACTGCCGCTGCGGCGGGCCAGCACCTCGCCATCCTCGTCCAGCTGAAGCTGCTCGAATCTGGCGGTAAGGCTTTGCACTCCGCCGACAAAACGCTGCAGGGTGGTATTGGCATCTTCGGCAGACGCCGGCAAGGCCAGCAGCCCAAAGCAGAATATGAGGAACGCTCGGCAGATCGTCGGCATTGAAGTACGCAAAGTCAGAAAAGGGAGCGTGAGTGTGCGGTTACCTACTGAACCGGTTGTGAACACGATTCAGCGGCGCGGGCGCGACCCCGCAGTGACGGCGTAAAAAGACGCTACCAGCGCTATTCACCACGCCCGCCAGGAGCCAGGATATCGCGATTGCCCCCCGGGCCACTGGGCCCAACTATACCCGTGGCTTCCATCTGCTCAACCATGCGCGCGGCACGGTTGTAGCCGATCTTCAAACGGCGCTGCACCCAGCTGACGCTGGCCTTGCGGGTCTCGAGTACCAACGCAACCGCCTGGTCATATAGCGGATCGGCCTCTGCGTCGTCGCCTGCCACACCGTCGGCACCAGCCGGCGCCTCGTCTGCACAGATATCGGCAATGTAGTTTGGTTGCCCCACCTGCTTCAGGTAAGCAACGACCTTGTGCACTTCATGGTCGTCCACAAAAGCGCCATGGACACGATCCAGACGGCTGGCGCCAATGGGTCGGAATAATCCGTCGCCATGGCCAAGCAGCGTTTCCGCCCCCATCTCATCGAGAATGGTGCGGGAATCAATGCGTGACGCGACCTGGAATGCGAGGCGCGAAGGAATGTTGGCCTTGATCAGTCCGGTGATGACGTCGACGCTGGGACGTTGCGTGGCCACGATCAGATGCACGCCAGCTGCGCGCGCCTTTTGCGCCAGGCGCGCAATCAGTTCCTCGACCTTCTTGCCGACCACCATCATCATGTCCGCAAGTTCATCGATGATGACCACGATCTGCGGCAACGAGGTCAGAGTGGGAATCGAAGCCGCCGGCGCATCGTCGAACAGCTCGGGCGCCGTCGCCATTGGATCCCGCAGCGGCTCGCCAGCCTCTTCGGCCTCCATGATCTTCTTGTTGAGGCCAGCCAGGTTACGCACGCCCAACGCCGACATCAGGCGATAGCGCCGCTCCATCTCCGCGACACACCAGCGCAAGGCATTGGCCGCGTCCTTCATGTCCGTGACCACCGGGGTCAACAAGTGCGGTATGCCCTCGTATACCGACAGCTCCAGCATTTTCGGATCGATGAAGATGAAGCGGACCTGCTCGGCTGTCGCCTTGAACAGCATCGAGAGAATCATCGCGTTGATCGCCACCGACTTGCCTGAGCCGGTAGTGCCTGCCACCAGCAGATGCGGGGTTTTTGCCAGATCAACCGCCACGGGGTGGCCGGCGATGTCCTTGCCCAGCGCGATGGTCAGCGAGGAGCTCGAATGCCGATAGGCAGACGATTCCACGATCTCGCGCAGCATCACCATCTCGCGCTTCTGATTGGGAATCTCCAGCCCGATAACCGACTTCCCTTCAATCACTTCGATGACACGCACACTCGCAACCGACAGTGAGCGCGCCAGATCCCGCGACAGGTTGGTGATCTGAGAACCCTTGACCCCAGGCGCAGGCTGCAGTTCGAAGCGCGTGATCACCGGTCCGGGCGTAGCGGCCACGACCTCGGCGCGCACCCCGAACGATTCAAGATGGCGCTCGACATCGCGCGACAGCCGTTCCAGCTCATCCTCGCTGTACTGGCGCCCCGAGGGCCGTGCCGGATCCAGCATCGAGGTCGGCGGCAGCGGGTCGCCGTCAAACGCCGGCACCTCCATAGCCACCGACTTGCGCGAACGCGACGGCTTGTCCTTGCCGGCACTGACCGCCGCCGGCTGCAGCAGGTCCAGTTGCTCTTCCTCCACGCCCAGCAGGCTGGGCGCCTTGCGCTTGCGCTTGCCGGAGGCTTCCGAGGTTGGCGGGGTCGGCACTGCCGGGGTGCGCGGCGACAGCAAGCTGGCCTTGCTCTCGGGCTGGGCATCGGCGTGCTCGACGGCGTCTTCGGCGGCGATCGGCGCCTCCGCTTGTCGCTGCGCCGCTGCCAGCCGACGCCGCTCGCCCAGACGCAGTAGCCAACCCCCGACATGATCAAGCACGCTCAGCCACGAGAAGGTCAATGCCAGCGGCGCGGACGCGACTGCCAAGGTCAGCAACAGCAGGCTGGCGCCAAAGCCGCTGAGGACCGCCACCAGCCCTTGAGCCAGCGCCTGGCCGGCGATGCCGCCGCTACCCTGAGGCGCCCAGTTGGGAGACGCCCCCACGTGCAAGGCACACAGGGCCGCAAGACTTGCCAGAAGAATGAGCCAGGCCGCAACCCTGACCGCCCGCGGCATACCCGCCCCGGGGCCGGCATTCCGAAAGATGCGCAGGCCGATCAGCAGCACTGCCCAAGGCAACAGGAAGGCGACATAACCGCACAGCGACAACAGCACATCGGCGATCCAGGCACCGGCGCTACCGGCCAGATTGCGCTCGGGCTCGCCGCTGCCGGATGACGACCATCCAGGATCATTGGGATTGAAGCTGACCAGCGTGACCAGCAGGAACAACGAAAGGCCCAGACACGCCAGCATCGCGGCCTCGCGCGGCAGCCGCTCCAGCCAGCTGGGTCCGGCCGTCTGGTCGGTGGCGTGCGATCGGCTCTTGAACATGCGTGGAAGTGAGATACCCGGAATGATTGCGTGCCGGCGACATCCGGCCCCAAGATTGGGGAAGTATAGCGAAGCGGCCCCGCTCGTCCGCCAGATCACGCCGTTGCCGAAGCGGCCTGCGGCGGACCTTGAAACGCCGCCGTAAACCTTCATATGGAGTGTGAGTCCAACTGAAACGGTACTATTTCTGACCAAGGCAACCAGACCCATGGAAGTCCGACACTTTCTACTGACCCCAGAGGGGGGGATCCGCGAGTTCAGCACTGAACAAGCGGCTTTGATTGCGTCCGGGAACGACCGTCTGCCGGAGTTCGCTGGCCGCGACCTGCGCTACCTGCAGCTCACGCTGGACAGCAAGGCCGACGGCAACGAAATCAGCATCCGCACATCAGGTGCACGCATCCACTTCGATGACTCGGGACGTGTTGCCGAAGCCGGCCCGCCGCTGGAATCCGAGCCGATCACGCACTTCGAGCATGACGCCGTCGTGCAATGGGCGTTGCGCGATGTGCCGGCCGTCGCCCCCACCTTCCACTGACGCTGGCTGCGGCCGCGGACAGCGGCGTATGCTCTGAAACCCGCTCCAGGAGCACGTCGCGCATGGACAGCCCCGTCCGCCTGCACTGGCTGGACCCGAGGAACCCGCAGCAGCCGTTCCCGCCCGTGCATCTGGCGATGCGCGACCCCAACGGCCTGCTTGCGATTGGCGGCGACCTTTCTCCACAGCGGCTGCTGCGTGCCTATTCCCAAGGCATATTTCCTTGGTACAACCCCGACGAGCCCATCCTGTGGTGGTGCCCCAATCCGCGGGCGGTACTGGTGCCTGCGCACTTTCACATGTCTCGCAGCCTCGGCAAGTCGCTACGCCGGGCAAACTACGCGGTCAGTATGGATCGCGCTTTCTCCGAGGTGCTTGCCGCCTGCGCAGGGGACCGCCGCAGTAGCCGCGGCACTTGGCTTGGCGAGGAAATGCAGCAGGCCTATCAGCGGCTTCATCGCCTTGGACAGGCGCACAGCGTCGAAGTATGGCGCGATGGCACCTTGATCGGGGGTCTGTACGGAATTGCGTTGGGGGCAGTGTTCTTCGGCGAGTCGATGTTCTCGCGCGCCGACGATGCCTCCAAGATTGCGCTGTACTGGCTCAGCCGGCAATTGGTGCAATGGGGCTTCCAGATGATCGACTGCCAGGTAAGTTCCGCGCACTTGCTCGGCCTGGGTGCCGTGGAGATCGAGCGCAGTCAGTTCCTGGCCCAGCTCAGCGCGGCGCTGGCTGCGCCCGGGCATCAAGCCCCATGGCGCTTCATGATCGATGCGCCACAATCCCCCCCGCATCTGCCATGAGCATGAGCGGCCCACGCCCGGTCAGGTTGTATCTGAGCCCCGAGCATGCGTGCGGCTATCTGCCTCAGCGCAGCGCGCGTAGCGCTTTCATCGATCCGGACTACGCTCTGGATGCGATGCACTATGAGTATTTGCTGGCACAAGGCTTCAGGCGCAGCGGCGAGCATGCTTACCGCCCTCACTGTCGCGGATGCTCGCGTTGTGTACCGGTGCGGGTTCCGGTTGCCGAGTTCGTCAGCGATCGCGGCCAGCGGCGCTGCCTTGCCCGCAACAGAGACCTAGAGTTGACGCTGGAAAGCCGCCTGGGGGACGAGCATTATCGGCTGTACAGCGACTATCTGGCGCAACGCCATGCGTCGGGTGGCATGGACCCCAGCGATCGCGGCGCGTTTCACAGCTTTCTTGACTGTCGCTGGCTGGATGTCCGCTACTGGTGCTGGCGACGACAAGGTCGCCTGCTATCCGTCGCGGTGGTCGACCACCTGCCCAATGCCCTGTCGGCGGTCTACACGTTCTTTGATCCAGATGAGCGCTCCCGCAGTCTGGGCACACTGGCGGTGCTGACCCAGATCGAAACTGCGCGGCTGCGCGGCCTGACCCACGTCTATTTGGGGTATTGGGTCGCCGGCAGCGCCAAAATGGACTACAAGCGCCGCTTTCGCTCGTTAGAGGCCTTGGGCACGCTGGGATGGCAGCCGCTGACCCCGGCAGGTTGATGCGAGGAGAGGCTGGCCCGATAATGGCGGCTTATTTTCACACCCCCGGGGCATATGGCGAAGGAAGATCACATCGAGATGAATGGCGTGGTGGCGGAAACGCTGCCTAATACGACGTTCCGCGTAAAACTGGAAAACGGACATATCGTCGTCGCTCACATCTCAGGCCGTATGCGTAAGCACTACATTCGCATTCTTACCGGCGACAAGGTCAAGGTTGAACTGACGCCCTACGATCTGACCAAGGGACGCATCACCTTCCGCGACAAGTAATACGAACGCCCGGGCTTGCGCGCGCAGCCCGGTGATCGTTGCATCAGGATGTATCCAGAACGACAAAGCCCGCATTTCGCGGGCTTTGTCTTTACCGCTGGCGGATATTTACAGCGCCTCAAGTTGCGCGGTCTTTTCCTTGCCTTCCAACTCGAACGTCAGCGCATCGTTCTCGCCCAGCAGTACCCGCGCGATGCCGCCGTTCGCCAGTTTTCCAAACAGCAGCTCTTCGGCCAGCGGCCGCTTCAGGTGCTCCTGAATGATCCGCGCCATGGGCCGGGCACCCATGCGTACATCGTAACCACGGTCGGCTATCCAAAGGCGCGCCGTCTCATCGACCTCCAGCTGCACGTTCTTGGCCGCCAGCTGCTCTTCGAGCTGCAGTACGAATTTGTCGACCACCCTCAGAATCTCTGCGCGCCCCAGCGGCGCAAACGCGACGATCGCATCAAGGCGATTGCGGAACTCAGGGGTGAACATCTTGCGTATCACCTCCAGCGCATCCGGCTGGTGATTCTGCTCGATCAAACCCATGGAGCGCCGTGAGGACTCCTCGGCACCTGCGTTGGTCGTCATCACCAGGATGATGTTGCGGAAATCCGCCTTGCGTCCGTTGTTGTCGGTCAGCGAGCCGTGGTCCATGACCTGCAGCAGCAGATTGAACACATCAGGGTGAGCCTTTTCGATCTCATCGAGCAGCACCACCGCGTGCGGATGCTTGATCACCGCTTCAGTCAACAGGCCACCCTGATCAAAGCCGACATAGCCGGGTGGCGCGCCGATCAGGCGCGACACGGTGTGCCGCTCCATGTACTCCGACATATCAAACCGGATCAGCTCGATACCCAGCAACTGTGCCAGCTGCCGCGTTACCTCGGTCTTGCCCACACCCGTCGGCCCCGCCATCAGGAAGGAGCCGATGGGTTTTTCCGGGCTGCCCAGACCAGAGCGCGCCAGCTTGATGCTGGACGTCAGCTGATCAATCGCCGCATCCTGACCAAAGATCACCAGCTTGAGATCGCGCTGCAATGTCGCCAGCTTGTCGCGATCATTGGCCGATACGCTCTTTGGCGGGATGCGGGCAATTCGCGCAACGGTCTCCTCAATGTCCTTGACCTGGACCGTCTTGCGGCGCCGGGACTCCGGCAGCAGCCGCAGGCGCGCCGCGGCCTCATCGATGACATCGATCGCCTTGTCCGGCAGAAAGCGGTCCGTGATGTGGCGGGATGAAAGCTCTACTGCCGAGCGCAGCGCACCGCGCGTGTACTGAACCGCGTGATGCTCCTCGAAACGACCGCGCAGCCCTTCCAGAATCTTCACCGTATCGTCAACGCTGGGCTCGCCCACGTCGATCTTCTGGAAACGTCGCGCCAACGCGCGGTCCTTCTCGAAGATGCCGCGAAACTCCTGATAGGTCGTTGAGCCCATGCAACGGATCTCGCCCGAGGCCAGTAACGGCTTGAGCAGATTGGAGGCATCCATGACCCCGCCGCTGGCCGCGCCCGCACCGATGATCATGTGGATCTCATCGATGAACACGATGGATCCTGGTCGCTTCTGCAGATCCTGAATCACGCCTTTGAAGCGCTTCTCGAAGTCGCCGCGGTATTTGGTACCGGCGATCAGCGAACCTAGATCCAAGCTGTACACCACCGCATCCTTGATCAGTTCGGGCACCTTGCCCTCGACGATCAGCCAGGCCAGTCCCTCCGCTATCGCGGTCTTGCCAACCCCGGCCTCGCCAACCAGCAGCGGATTGTTCTTGCGCCGGCGGCACAGCGTCTGCATGACCCGCTCCACTTCGAGGTCACGACCAATCAGCGGGTCAATCTTTCCCTGCGCCGCACGCTCATTGAGGTTGACAGTGAACTGCTCGAGCGGGCTCTGGTTGCCACCCTGCTTGTCCGCACCCTCTTCCCGCTCCTCGGCATCGGCCGGCTTGTCAGCCGCGGCGCCATTACGGGCAATGCCATGCGAGATGAAATTGACGATGTCCAGCCGAGATACGCCCTGCTCGCCGAGCAGAAAAACGGCATGTGTGTCCTTCTCCGAGAAGATGGCAACCAACACATTCAGGGTGCTGACCTGCTTACGGCCTGCGGCCTGCACGTGATAGATCGCTCGCTGCAGCACTCGCTGGAACGAAAGCGTCGGCTGCACTTCGTGCTTCTCCACGTCGTGGATCGTCTGCACGTTGTCGCGGATGTATTCCTTCAGCGCCAGCTCAAGCCGGTCGGCGTCCGCGCCACTTGCATTGAGCGCTTCGGCCACATGTGTATCAGCCAACAGCGCGAGCAGCAGGTGCTCGACCGTCAACAGCTCGTGACCCTCCATGCGCGCCGAGACAAAAGCTGCGTCGAGTGCCTTCTGCAGTTCCTCACTTAACACGTTCGTCTCCCGAAGCAATGGTCGGCATCACGCTTTCTCCATAACCGTCAACAACGGATGCTGATGCTTGCGGGCATAGGCATTGGCCTGAGCAGTCTTGGTCTCGGCAATCTCGGCCGGATAGACGCCTGCCACGCCTCGGCCCGCTGTATGCACCTGCATCATGATCTGCACCGCCTTCTCGCGTCGATGGTGAAATACCTGTTGCAAAACCTGGACCACAAACTCCATAGGCGTGTAGTCATCGTTCAGCATGATCACCTTGTGCAGCGGTGGGGGCTGCAGCTTGGGCTTGGCCTCTTCCAGCGCCAGACCCTGACCGGATTCGCGTCTTACCTCGTTGCTCATATGTGTCAGTTTACCGTCACCCCGCTCTAGTGGGGACATCCCATCGTCAGACAAGGCCCGCAGTTCATCGGCTATACGCAGTGACTGCCAATTTCGATGCCAAGCGCCTGTCCCACTGAGAAATCTTTGTGGCAGCAGCTACTTGTGAGTGAACGTGAAAGCGCCGTCCCAATCCTTACCCGGTGGGTTCTCGCGCAAGAACATGATGCGTTCGATGAACAGTTCGTAGACGCGATGCGGGCGCCCGGACTGCTGCAGGTTAAAGAATTCCAGTTCCGCCTCGTCCCATTTCTGGGCGCGGTAGAGCTGCATGGCACCGCGATGACGAGCGAGGTCCTGCCGCAAGGCCGGATCCAGTTCCTCTTTCGGGCCCATCGGCTCATAGATGGCGACCGGCTCGGTACGCCCCTTGACCACCACCCGGTCTATCTCACGGAACGCCCAGTCCGAGGGCAACAGATTGCGGGTGTACTCGCTGATGAGCACCCCCACTCCGTATTCCTTGGTCAAACCTTCAAGGCGCGAGCCCAGGTTCACCGCATCCCCCATGACGGTATAGGCCATGCGGAACTCGGACCCCATGTTCCCCACGTTCATCTTGCCGCTATTGATGCCGACGCCAATATGCAGCTTGGGCCAGCCCCTTTTCTCGAACTCCGGATCCAGTTCGCGGATGGCGCGCTGCATGTCCATGCCGGCCCTGACCCCGTGCATGGCGTGGTTGTCATCCGGGAGCGGGGCGCCCCAGAACGCCATGATCAGGTCACCGATGTACTTGTCGATCGTGCCTCGATACTTCTGCACCACCCCGGTCTGCTGCGTAAGAAAGGCGTTGATCATCGCCGACAATTCCTTGGCATCGAGCTTTTCGGAGATGCTGGTGAAATTGCGCACATCAGAGAACAGCACCGTCATTTCGCGGCTCTCGCCCTCCATGGAAATGGCATCCGGGTGCTCGGCCATCTCCTCCACCAGTTCGGGGGGGACGTACTGCCCGAACAGCTTGGAAATGGAGCGCTTTCCGCGTGACTCGATGAAATAGCCGTACAGCAGGTGCGCCATGAACAGCGCCAGCGTGAACGCAATCGGCACGCCCATCGGCATGATGAAGCGCGCCTGCCCCCACATCGAGAAGCCCAGCAACATCAGTGCGGCTACCGTTGCGACCACGAGCGCAGCGCTAGCCAGCGACGACAGCCGAGAGAACGCCCAGGCCATCAATACCGCAACGATCAATAACAGTACCGCCTCGATACCGTCGTAGTAAGGGGCACGCTGGCGGATGGTGCCATCCAGTAGCCCGGAAACGATGTTGGCGTGCACCTCGACCCCAACGAACACCTTGTTGACCGGCGTACTGCGGAGGTCGAGCAGGCCCGCCGCCGAAGCCCCCATCAGCACGATCGCCCCCTTCAGCCGCTCCGGATCACTCACCGCGCCCCGAATGACATCTGTCGCCGAGATGTAGGTGAACGTGCGATTGTCGCCACGGTACGGCACGTACACCGCTACCTGCTCATCAACCGGCACCGCACGACTGCCGAGCGTCAATCGCTCCAGATTCAGGGAGGTCCGACGGTCCGGGGGCTCGAACTCGAGCCCAACCGGAGGATCTCCCAGCGCCAGCTGTGCCAGCGCCAGCGCCAGAGACGGATACAGCGCTCCTTCGTACTGCTGCAGCAACGGTACCCGGCGAAACACGCCGTCGGCGTCGACCAGGGGATTCTCGAAAAAACCACAGCGCGTCGTTGCGGCCTGCAGCACCGGCAGGTTGGCGCCAACGCCCACCGGCTGGACAAAGTCGACCGCATAAAGCTTGGCTGCGTTGGCGTCAAACAGCGGCGCGCACAGCGCGCCAATGGCGGCAGTTTCGCCAACCGCAACCACCGGCTTGAAGAAGTATCCAAGTACCACCGGTCGGCCGCTAATCGACTCGGCAAATCGGCTGTCGTAGTCCAGCTGGGCGCGTACTGCGGCATCACGTTCGGCCACACCAGGCAAGTCGGCAAGGTGCGTAGCTGCGACCTCGGACCAGGCACGAGC
>JBFJKG010000022.1:0-11912 GCA_041635075.1 Solimonas sp. | reverse complement strand
TACGGAGTGTTCATGAAACGATTCGACAAGGTGTTGGTGGCCAACCGCGGTGAGATCGCGGTACGCGTGATTCGCGGTGCGCGGCGCCTGGGCTACAAGACGGTGGCGGTGTACAGCGAGGCTGATCGTGATGCACTGCACGTGCTGGAAGCCGACGAGGCCGTCTGCATCGGTCCGGCGCCGGCCAAGGATTCCTACCTGGTCATCGACAGGATTCTGGATGCCGCCCGGACCTCCGGGGCCCAGGCGATCCATCCCGGCTATGGCTTCTTGTCCGAGCGCGCCGACTTTGCGGCCGCGGTGCAGGCCGCGGGTCTGGTGTTCATTGGCCCCGATCCGCAGTCGATCGAGGCCATGGGCAACAAGTCGGCTTCCAAGATCCGGATGATTGCGGCGGGGGTGCCATGCGTGCCGGGCTATCAGGGAGAGGATCAGTCCGATTCAACGCTGGTGGCTGAGGCCAAGAAGGCCGGTTTGCCGGTCATGGTCAAGGCGGCGGCGGGCGGTGGCGGGCGCGGTATGCGCCTCGTGCATGAGGCGTCGGCATTGCTGGAGAACATTCAGTCTGCACGCTCAGAGGCGGAGAACGCTTTCGGTTCCGGCCAACTGCTGATCGAGAAGGCGGTGATGAACGCGCGCCATGTGGAGGTGCAGGTCTTCGGTGATCGCCACGGCAACGTGATTCATTTCGGAGAGCGCGATTGCTCGGTGCAACGCCGTAATCAAAAGGTCGTGGAGGAGGCCCCCAGCCCGGCACTGGATGAGGCACTGCGCAGCAAGATGGGGACGGCCGCGGTTGCAGCAGCAAAGGCGGTGAACTACGTCGGCGCCGGCACCGTCGAGTTCATGCTGGCGCGCGACGGGCAGTTCTATTTTCTCGAGATGAACACCCGCCTGCAGGTCGAGCATCCGGTTACCGAACTGGTGTACGACGTCGATCTGGTGGAGTGGCAACTGCGCGTGGCGCAGGGTGAGCATTTGCCGCTGACTCAGGAGGCGGTGTCCACACGGCGCAGGGGCTGGGCGATCGAAGTGCGGCTCTGTGCCGAGGATCCGCTGCAGAACTACATGCCGCAGACCGGCGCTGTGCTGGGCTGGCAGGAGCCGGAAGGTGTCGGCATCCGTGTTGACGGATACCTGCGTCAGGGGCAGAGCATCAGCCCGTACTACGATTCGATGCAGGCCAAGATCATTGCCTGGGGCGAGGACCGCGAAACTGCACGCACCCGACTGCTGAAGGCGCTTGACGATACGCGGCTGCTCGGGGTCATCAGCAACAAGGACTATCTGCGCAGCATCGTTGCGCATCAGGCATTTGCCAGCGGCGACTTCTCCACCGGATTCATCGCCGAGCACTTTCCGCAGGAAGCGGTGTCGGCGATTCGGCCAAGCACGCGCCATATCGCGCTCGCTGCCGTCGCCCTGTACATGGATGAAGCGTTCGCTCTGGCCGAGGAACATGGCCTCGCGCCCGAGTTTATGGGCTGGCACAGCTCGCACGAGTCGCCAGCAGACTACAAGCTCAAGTGGCGCGAGCAGACCTTTGAACTGGATGTGCTTGTCCACGACGGACATGTGTTCACGATCGACATCGCCGGAGAGAAGATCACGGTGGATGTGGTGCGCAATCTCGCACATGAGTTCCACTACCTGTGTGCCGGCGTGCAGGGCAAGGCGCGTACCGCACGCGACGGCCAGCAGATGTGGCTGGATGCCGAGGGTTCTGTGTTCTGCTACAGCGACATCACCTTGCAGGCAGCCGAAGCGGTTGCCGCCGGATCAGATGGGCGCCTGCTGGCGCACTCGGATGGAAAGGTTGTCGCTGTCCATGTGAAGCCGGGCGATGTCATCGAGAAGGGCAAGACCCTAGCTGTGCTGGAGGCGATGAAGATGGAGTTCCAGCTCGCGTTGCCGGTTGCCGGCACCGTGGAGTCGGTCAGCGTGCAGGCCGGGCAACAGGTCAAGAACAAGCAGTTGCTGATCCAGGTCAAGCCAGCTGGCTAGGTCGTTGGCTCATTTCCTCAGCAGCGATCAATCCAGGCTGCAGCTATAAAAAAGCCCCCGCCGGACTCCCGGCGGGGGCTTTTTCTTGGTCAACGGTCAGTCAACGACCTTGAGTTCCACGCGACGATTCTCCTCGCGGCCCTCTTCGGTTTCGTTGGTGTCGATCGGCCGTGATTCGCCATAACCCACTGGCGCCATACGTCCGCCGCTCACGCCGCGGCCGATCAGGTAGGTCTTGACCGCATTGGCGCGACGTTCGGAAAGGCCGAGGTTGTAGCTGTCCGAACCGACGTTGTCGGTATGGCCTTCCAGTTCGACGTCAATGTTCGGATATGACTGCAGGGTGCCGGCCACATCATTGAGGATGGACTTGGCGGCCTCCGTCAGGCGATCCGAATCGAACTCGAACTTCACGCCCTTGAGAATGAAGTTGCGGTCCACGGCGCAGCCGTTGGCGTCGACCTGCTCACCAGGGCGCGGCTTGCGGCAGTCGCCTTCGAGGGCGCAACCGTTCGGCAGAACCTTGGCGCCGGGGGGTGAGTGCGGGCACTCGTCCAGATAGTCGGGAATGCCGTCGCCGTCGCTGTCCAGCGGGCAGCCGTTGCTGCCGACCGGGATGCCAGGCGGGGTGTCAGGGCATTTGTCGAGGTAGTCCGGAATGCCGTCGCCGTCCTGATCTGCAGCCGGGCAGCCGTCAGCGGTCACAATGACGCCGCGCGCGGTGTTCGGGCACTTATCAAGGTAGTCGGGCACGCCGTCACCGTCGCTGTCGAACGGGCAACCGTTGATGTCCACCTTCACGCCGGGCGGGGTGTCGGGGCAGCGGTCCCTGCTGTCCGGAATGCCGTCGCCGTCGCTGTCGATCTCGCAGCCGTCCGGACCGACCCGCGCGCCCTTGGGGGTGTTCGGGCACTTGTCCAGGAAATCAGGTACGCCGTCGCCATCCAGATCCACCGGGCAGCCGTTTGAATACACCTCGACGCCCTTTGGCGTATTGGGGCATTCGTCCAGGCGATCGGGGACGCCGTCACCGTCGCTGTCCCTGCCGCCACCTTCACCGAAGGCGTAACGCAGTGACAATCCGATCTGCTGGTTCTTGTATTCCGACTTCAGCGTTGTCGTCGAGCCGTTGCTGGCATCGCGCGAGCTGAGCTCAGGATCCTGTGCCACCAGGTAGCGGTAGTCCAGTGCCAGCGTCGTACGGTCGCTGATCCAGAAATTCACACCCGCGCCCAACTGGTAGGCGGTGGTGTTGTCGTCAGCGTCGGTATTCTGCCGTGACAGCTCAGTGTTCTGGAAACCGAAACCGGCACCCAGATACGGCATGACCGGACCGCCGAAATCGATGTCGTACCAGACATTGGCCATCAAGCGCATTGCGCGCAACTTGGTGTTGCTGCTGTCAACGGCTGAGCCGTTGACCGCGAAGCGTTCGACATCATTCTCGTTGAACGAGAAATTCAGTTCCGGGCGCAGGCCACCTTCAAAAAGATAGCCCAGGGTGAAGCCGACACCGAAACCGCTGTCGTAAGCAAAGGAGATCGGCGCAGTCGTCGTCACAGTCGGGCCGTCCGGGTCTGCTGGCGTACCGGGAGTGCCGGCGCCAATCACGCAGGTTCCGAGCGCGCCCAGATTCAGACCGAGCAGGTCGATGGGAATCAGGCAGTCAACCCCGGGCTCGCCTGGGTTGCCCGGAGTGCCCGGGGTGACGATGGTGGCAGTGCCGTCAGCGTCTTCCAACTCGGACTGAAACAGGCCGACGCCAAAGTACCAGCCTGGCGTATAGGCGGCGGCGGGCGTAATCAGCGCTGCGCCAATAAATGTTGCGAGACCCACTCCCATGGTCCTCGCGAAGCGATTGCAAGCGAACCCACCCATGGCAACCCATCCCCTAAGTAATCGATAGCTGAATAACCAGCGCAAGAAGTCTATCCCAACGGCCGCCATTTACTAGATGGCGAACGGACTATTTTTTCGTTGACGCCTAGAGCCCCAGCTGGCGGGCGGCGAGGTCCTTCATGATCTCCAGGGAGCCGCCGCCGATGGTCAGCACCTTGGTTTCGCGATAAATGCGCTCAACCTTGCTGCCTTGCAGGTAGCCGGCGCCGCCCAGAATCTGCATCGCTTCGTTGGCGACCCACTCCAGCATGGTGGTCGCATGGTTCTTGAGCAGGCATACCTCGGCGATCGGCAGCTGCTGATGACCGACACGCCAGGCCAACAGGTCCAGATGAGCCCTTACCGCGTCGATGCGCATGCGCATGTCGACCAGCTTGTGGCGAATCACCTGGTTGCGGATCAGCGGCTTGCCGAAGGTTTCGCGGCTCCGGGCGTAGGCGAGGCTTTCCTCGTAGCAGACCTGGGCAAAGCCGCTGGCCTGGGCGGCCAGCATCAGGCGCTCGTTGTTGAAGTTCATCATGATGGCCATGAACCCCGCGTTCTCCGGCCCGATGAGATTGGCGACCGGCACTCTGCAGCTGTCGAAGTACAGCGTTGCGGTATCCGATGCCCACCAGCCCATCTTCTTGAGTGGCGAGCGCGACAGGCCCGGGGCGTCGCCTTCGATCAGCAGCAGCGAGACGCCGCCCATGCCAGGGCCGCCGGTACGTACCGCGGTGGTGATGAAGTCCGCGCGCATGCCGGAGGTGATGAAGGTCTTGCTGCCATTGACCACATAGCTGTCACCGTCGCGTTCGGCGCGGGTCTTGAGGTTGGCCACATCCGAGCCGCCGCCGGGTTCCGTGATGGCAAGTGCCGCGATCTTCTCGCCGGCCAGCACCGGCGTCACGAAGCGTTGCTTCTGCTCGTGGCTGCCGGCGTGGACCAGCGGCGGCGTGCCGATACCGTGAGACATCAGGCTGGCGATGACGCCGCCACTCCCGGCGCGGGCCAGTTCTTCGGTGAGCACGATCATGTAGAACAGATCCGGGACCTCGACGCCGCCATAGGCCTCCGGAAAACCGATCTGCAGCATGCCCGCCTCTGCAGCCTTGCGATGCAGTTCGCGCGGCAGGGATTCGGCCGCTTCCCATTTTTCGACGTTCGGTACAATCTCACGCTCGACGAAGCGACGGGCTTGATTGCGAAAGCTTTCATGCTCTTCGCTGTAGAACGGATGGCGCTGACTGAACTTTGCGGTCACGTGGATTACCAGTCTCTATGGTCTATATTGCGTGGCCCGACAATATCCGAACCCAATGGCAGGCGTCATGCCTTGAAGGTTTGGTAATCGCGAGTACCGGAGAGAGATGATGCAACGAGTGGACCCTGAACTGCTGCCCCTGCAGCGTGTATACCACTGGGAGCGGACACAGCCACAGGCCATCTGGTTGAGCCAGCCCATGGGGGGCGGGCAGATGCGCGACTACACCTGGCAGCAGGCAGTCGCCGAGGCTCGGCGCATGGCGGCGCACCTCAAGGCGCAAGGCTGGGAGCCGGGGTCACGGGTTGCGATCATCTCCAAGAATTGCGCGTGGTGGCTGATTTCGGATCTGGCGATCTGGATGGCGGGCTACGTCAGCGTGCCGTTGTATCCGACGCTGACCGCACAAAGCGTGCGCCAGATCCTTGAGCACAGCGACTGCAAGGCCTGCTTCATCGGCAAGCTGGACGACTGGGAGACGATGAAGCCGGGCGTACCTGACGGCGTGCACTGCATTACCTATCCACTGGCGCCTGCGGACACGAGCTACAGGTTTGCGGGAAGCTGGGATCAGATCGTGGCGTCTACCGAGCCGCTGCCCGGTGATCCGGTGCGCGCCGGATCCGAGCTGGCCACCATCGTGTATACCTCGGGCACTACTGGCATGCCGAAGGGCGTCATGCACAGTTTCGACAACATCGGCTGGGCGTCCGACGCGTTGTACCACCGCCTCGATGCGGTCAGTGCGCCAGCGTCGCCGGCGGACCGGATGTTGTCGTACCTGCCGCTGTCGCACGTTGCCGAGCGTTGGGTCGTGGAGTCCGGTACCTTCCGTTCCGGATTCCGGATCTACTTCGCGGAGTCGCTGGAGACATTTGCCGAGGACATTCGCCGCGCACGCCCGACGCTGTTCATTTCGGTGCCGCGCCTGTGGGTCAAGTTTCAGCAGGGCGTGCTGGCAAAGATGCCACAGCGCAAGCTGGACCTGTTGCTCAGGGTGCCCATCATCAGTGGCCTCGTACGGCGCAAGATCCTGCAGGGCCTGGGGCTGGATCAATGCCGCTTCGCTGGCGGCGGCGCGGCACCGATGCCGCCGTCGATGCTGGCCTGGTTCCGCCGGCTCGGTCTGGATGTGCTGGAGGGCTACGGCATGACCGAAAATTTCGGCTGTTCGCACAGCAACCTGCCGCAGAACTTCACTGCGGGCTCGGTTGGCACGCCGTACGAAGGTGTCGAGCATCGCATTGCCGAAGACGGCGAGGTACAAATGCGGAGTCCGGCGCTGATGCAGGGTTACTACAGGGAGCCCGAGAAAACCCGCGAGACCATGACTGAGGATGGCTATCTGCGCACCGGCGACAAGGGTGAGATCGACGAGCAGGGACGCTTGCGCATTACCGGTCGAGTAAAGGATCTGTTCAAGACCTCAAAGGGCAAATACGTCGCGCCCGCGCCGATCGAGGACAAGCTGGTGGCACATTCCAGCGTCGAGGCGTGCTGTGTCGCGGGTGCCAACTTCAGCCAGCCGTTCGGCATCGTCATGTTGTCGCAGGATGCGGCGGACCGAGCCGCCAAACCCGCGGAGCGCGATACCCTGAAGGCCTCACTGGCGGAGCATCTGCAGGTGATCAACGCACAGCTGGATCCGCACGAGCAGATGAGCTTCCTGGCCGTTGTCAGCGAACAGTGGACCGTAACCAATGGCTTCATCACACCGACTCTGAAGGTCAAGCGCAACGTGATCGAGGAGAAGTACGGCCCGCACTTCGAGCCGTGGGCGCGCAGCAAGCAGCCGGTGGTCTGGGTGGAGTGAGCGGCGCGCCGCTCCGCGGCTAGCCGCCGCTGAAACGCACGGCGGCTTCCAGTGTGTTCTGCATCAACATGGCTACCGTCATTGGGCCCACGCCACCGGGGACCGGCGTAATGTAGGCGGCGCGCGCGCGCGCGGCCTCGAACTCGCAGTCGCCGACCAGCTTGCCGCTGTCCAGACGGTTGATGCCGACATCGATCACCGTGGCGCCGGGCTTGATCCAGGCGCCCCGCACCATCGCAGGCTTGCCAACCGCGACCACCAGGATGTCGGCCCGGGCGACCTCAGCGGCGACGTCAGCGGTGAAGCGATGGCAGCAGGTGGCGGTGGCGCCGGCCAGCATCAGTTCCAGCATCATCGGCCGGCCGACATGGTTGCTGGCACCGACGACAACTGCCGTGCGGCGCTTGAACGGTTCGCCCACCGACTTGAGCAGCTCAATCACGCCGTAAGGCGTGCAGGGGCGCAAGATCGGCTGTCTCTGCGCCAGTCGGCCCAGGTTGTAGGGGTGGAAGCCGTCCACATCCTTATGTGCCGCAATACGCTCTGTGACCGCGGTCGCGTCGATGTGCTTGGGCAGCGGCAGCTGCACCAGGATGCCGTCGATTTCGGGATCGGCGTTGAGTCGATCCACCTCATTCAGTAGTTCCGCCTCCGAGATGCTGGCGTCAAAGTGCAGTGGCGTCGAGCGGATGCCGACGCGCTCACAGGCCAGGCGCTTGTTGCGTACGTAGACTTCTGAGGCCGGGTCTGCGCCGACCAGCACGGTGGCCAGCGCCGGCGGCCGCCGGCCGCTGGCTACGCGCGTCTGTACGGCGGCGCGAACGCGCTCTTGGACGGTGGCGGCGACGGCTTTGCCGTCAATCAGCTGGGCGCTCATGCGATGTTGGAATCAGGGAAGGAGTCGGGTTCGACCGCGCATAGTTTAGTCGGTGCCCGCCCATCTCACTTAAACTACGCGACCTTTTCCTGACGCGAGTGCCGGATTCATCGTGTTCCTGCTGCGTGCCGAAGCGCTGGCTGTATTCAGAGGGGATCGCTGCCTGCTGGCCGATTTCGATCTGGAACTGCATGCCGGGGGATTGACCCATCTGCGAGGTGCCAATGGCGTGGGCAAGAGCAGCCTGCTCGAGACCTTGGCGGGCCTGCGCGCGGTGCGGCAGGGCCGGATCCGGCGTGAGCCGGAGGAGGCCGGCATCCATTGGCTGGGGCATCGCAACGGGCTCAATCCGCACTTGTCGCCGGACGAAAATCTCCGCGACTGGTGCGCGTACAACGCCACCGATCAACGCCGTGTGACGCCGGCGCTGACCCAGCTCGGATTGCCGCCCCGTGTGCAACGGCGCGCCTGTCGCAGCCTTTCCGCCGGGCAGAAGCGCCGCGCCGCACTTGCGCGACTGCGACTGGCGCAGCGTCCACTGTGGTTGCTGGATGAACCGCTGGACGGGCTTGATCAGGACGGGCTGGTGTTGTTCGAGACACTGGCACTGGAGCAGCTCAGCGGCGGTGGCGCCATTCTGATGACCAGCCATCAGGCGTTGCCGCTCCGGTTGCGGGCCTTGGCCAGCGAGCGGGTGCTGGGCACATGAAAGTCGTCATCGCCCTGCTCGGCAGGGAACTGCGGCTGGCGGCGCGCGCCAAGACCGAGTGGCTGATGCCGCCGTTCTTCTTCGTGGTGGTGGTGACGCTCTTTGGCCTGGGGGCTCGCCCCAACGATCCGCTGCTGGCGGGCTTTGCGCCGGCCGTGCTGTGGGTGGCGGCCTTGCTGGCCGCACTGTTGACGCTGGAGCGCCTGTTCCGCCCTGATCTGGAGGACGGAACGCTGGAGCAGTTGTGCCTGAGCGGAACCTCGCTGGGGCTGGTGGTGGCGGTCAAGCTGCTGGCGCACTGGTTGATGAGCGGCCTGTCGCTGGTCGTGCTCGCGGTGCCGGCTGCCGCAGCTTTGGGTTTGGAGTCCGGGCGTGCGGCCCTGTTTCTGGGATTGTTGCTGGGAACGCCGGCGCTGAGCCTGCTGGGCGGCTTTGTCGCTGCGCTGACGGTGGGGCTGCCACGTGGCGGCGCACTGCTGCCGGTGCTGGCGCTGCCGCTGATCGTCCCGGTCCTGGTGTTCGGTGCCGGCGCCGTACGGGCGGCGCAAAGCGGGCTGGACGCGCAGGCTCCGCTATACTTTCTCGCTGCAATTCTGGCCCTTTGCATCACCTTGGTTCCTTGGGCCGCCGCTATCGCGCTGCGTAACGCTTTCGACGCATGAACTGGACCTGGTTCCACCGCCTGGGCTCACCGCCCACCTTCTTCCGCTTTGCCGAGCGCCTAGCGCCCTGGCTCGGTGGCCTGGCCGTATTGCTGCTGGCATATGCCTGGTACGCAGGCCTGGTGCTGGTCCCGGCCGATTACCAGCAAAAGGATGCATTTCGCATCATCTACGTGCATGTGCCGGCCGCGGCGTTGTCGCTAGCGCTCTACACGGCGATGGCGGTGGCGGGTGCCGTGGCGCTGATCTGGCGCATGAAGCTGGCTGAATGCGCGGTCGTGGCGATCGCCCCGGTGGGGGCCAGTTTTACCGCGCTGGCCCTGGTCACCGGCATGCTTTGGGGCAAACCCATGTGGGGCGCGTACTGGGTCTGGGATGCGCGTCTGACCGCCGAACTGGTGCTGTTGTTTCTGTATCTGGGCGTCATGGGACTCGCCCAGGCCTTCGACGATGCGCGTGCGGCAGCACGCGCGTGCGCGCTGCTGGCGCTGGTCGGTGTGGTGAATGTTCCGATCGTCCACTACTCGGTCGAGTGGTGGAACAGCCTGCATCAGGGTTCGACCATATTGAAGCTCGGACGTCCCAGCATGAGTGCGGAGATGGCCAAGCCGCTCTACGCTGCCTTGCTGGGAACCACCCTGTTCTGCGCGCAGGTGGTACTGCGGCGCATGCAGAACGAGGTCCTGCGCCGCGAGCGCACGACGAGCTGGGTCCGCAAGCTGGGTGCGGAACTGCTGGAGCGCGGCGATGTCAGCTGACTACTGGAATATGAGCGGCTATGCCTGGTTTGTCTGGGGCAGCTTTGGCGCCGCACTCGCCGTACACCTCTGGAATTGGCTAAGCGCGCGCGCACAGCGTCGCAGCGCACTTGAAGAGAGTATTGAAGAATGAGCAAGCGTCAGAAGCGAATGGTTGCGGTATTGGGCTTGCTACTGGGTTTGGGCCTGGCGTCGGCCCTGGCGTTCACCGCATTTCGCAAGAATATGATGTATTTCTACACGCCCAGTGATCTGACGGCGCAAACGCTGCCTGCCGGGGCCAAGCTGAGGTTGGGAGGGCTGGTCGAAACCGGCAGTCTGCGTCGTGGCAACGACCTCGACGTGCACTTCACGCTGGCGGACTGCAAGAGCACCATCCCCGTCCGCTACCAGGGCATCCTGCCGGACCTGTTCCGCGAGGGGCAGGGCATCGTCGCCACCGGCAGCCTTGATCAGGCTGGCACTTTCGTCGCCGACGAGGTTCTGGCCAAGCACGATGAGAACTACATGCCGCCGGAGCTGGCCGAGTCGCTGACCGGTGCCGACGGCAAACACGCCTGCGAGCCGTTCAAGCCGGTGACCCAGGCAGCGCTGGCGTCATGATTCCTGAACTGGGCCATTTCACGCTGTGGATCGCGCTTGCAGTCGCAGTGTTGCAGGTCGCGTTACCGGCCGTCGGCGTATGGCGCCGTGACACGCGGTTGATGGCCATCGGGGCTTCCGGCGCGCAAGCCCAGTTTCTGTTGATCGCGCTGTCCTACGCCTGCCTGACGTGGGCGTTTGTAACCCGCGACTGGTCAGTTGCCTATGTGGTTGCCAACAGCCATTCCGAACTGCCGCTGATGTACCGCATAAGTGCGGTCTGGGGCGCGCACGAAGGCTCGATGCTGCTGTGGGTGCTGATGCTGGCCGGCTGGGGTTGCGCGGTCTCAATCTTCAATCGTCGCCTGCCTGCGGATTTGGCGGCCACGACACTGGCAGTGCTGGGCGCGCTCAGTGTGGGGTTTCTGTTGTTCATGTTGCTGACCAGCAACCCGTTTGCGCGCGAGTTTCCGGTGGCGCTGGATGGACGGGACTTGAATCCGTTGCTGCAAGACCCCGGCCTTATCATCCACCCGCCGCTGCTGTACATGGGCTACGTCGGGTTTTCTGTAGCCTTTGCCTTTGCCATTGCCGCCTTGATCTCGGGCAGACTCGACGCGGCCTGGGCCCGCTGGACCCGGCCGTGGACAACCACTGCCTGGCTGTTCCTGACCTTGGGTATCACCTTGGGTTCATGGTGGGCTTATCACGAACTGGGTTGGGGCGGCTGGTGGTTCTGGGATCCGGTGGAGAACGCGTCATTCATGCCGTGGCTGGTGGGTACGGCCCTGATTCACTCGCTGGCAGTGACCGAGAAGCGCGGCCTGCTCAAGGCCTGGACCGTGCTGCTGGCGATACTGGCGTTCGCGCTTTCGCTGCTGGGTACCTTTCTGGTGCGGTCCGGCGTGCTGGTATCGGTACACGCGTTTGCCACTGATCCTGCGCGCGGCGTCTTCATCCTCGCGTTTCTTTGCCTGGTGCTGGGTTCGGCGTTCACGCTGTACGCATGGCGGGCGCCCAAACTGGTGGGTGCGGTCGCCGGCGACCTGCAGCTGTTCTCGCGCGAAGGACTGCTGCTGATCAATAACGTGTTTCTCGTGGTTGCAGCCGCAGCGGTGCTGATCGGCACGCTGTATCCGCTGGTGATCGATGCGTTCAAGGCCGGCAAGGTATCGGTGGGGCCGCCTTACTTCAATGCCGTGTTTGTGCCGCTGGCGGCACCGCTGGCGGTGATCCTGGGGTTGGCGACGGCTGTTGGCTGGAAGCGCGCGCAATGGCGCCCGGTGTTTCGGCATCTGCGCTGGCCGCTGCTGACGGCGGTCATCATCGCGGCCCTGCTGCCCGCGCTGCTGGGTGAGCGTACGC
>JBFJKG010000021.1:0-12215 GCA_041635075.1 Solimonas sp. | reverse complement strand
GGCGATGGGCAGCTACCGCCTGCTGCAGACGCTGATCTTCGTTCAGGCCTGGCAGGCACGGGGCTGGGTGCAGATCAAGGTCTAGATCCGCCTCGCGTCAACCGCAGGCGCTGGCTGGCACTGTCTGGTATGGAGCCCAAGCCCCAACCGGAGATTCGGCATGAATGCGCACTTGCGACTGACTTCATTGATAGCCTTGCTACTTCTGAGCAGTGGCGTGCAGGCGCGCACCCCAGGCGACCGTATCGACCGCCACCTTGACCTCCAGGGCCAGCGCATCAATCACGTTTTGGATCATCGGGCCGCCTATCAGGCAGCACTGGGGCACTACCGCGCCGCCGCGCAACTTGATCGGCGTGGTGATCACATTGAGCACCGTCTTGACCGCCGTGGCGATCGGATCGAGCGGCGTTGGGAGCGCTTTCGTGGCTAGGACACTAATCTGAGCTGATGGCGAACCCCGATGCCGCTTACGCAAGCATGGATGCATTCCTGGCGTCGGTTGAGCGACGTGCACTGCGCACCGCAGAGTTCTCGGTCAACAACCGCGACGATGCGCTCGACCTGGTTCAGGATGCGATGCTGGAACTGGCCCGGCGCTATGCACAGCGGCCGCCAGCGGAATGGCCGCCGCTGTTCTACCGCATTCTCAACAATGCGATTCTGCAGTTTCACCGCAAGCGGCGACGGCATGCGCGCTGGTTCGGCTGGCTGGAGAACGATGCGGCGGTGCTCGATGCGGTTCCCGATCCCGGTCCAGATCCCGCGAACTCAGCTCAGCAAGGGGAAGCCATGGCCGACCTGAGCGCAGCCATGCAGCGTCTGTCCCTGCGACAACGTCAGGTTGTCATGCTGAGGGTATGGGAAGGCCTGGATGTGGCCGACGCAGCCGCAGCGATGCGCTGCAGTCCCGGCAGCGTCAAGACCCATCTGTCACGAGCGCTGAATGCTCTGCGCAGCCAGCTGGAGGAACACACCTGATGCACGCTGAACATGACCCTGGCCTCAGCCCCGAGCAGCGCCGCTGCGCGGCGGAGCTGCGGAGCACTTTGGACCAGCTGCCGCTGGACGCCGTCACTCAGGCCCGGCTATCTGCCGCACGGCGCCGTGCGCTCGACGCAAGCCGACCGCGGCAATATCTGCCCATCTGGACAGGCGCTGCCCTGGCCGCCGCGCTAGTTGCCGCGGTGAGCCTGTCGCTGAACCCCGTCGGCACCGATGCCACACCGCAGCCCCTGGATGAAGATAGCCTGGAGTGGCTGGCGCTAAGTACAGCCACGCCCGGCATGTACGAAGAGCTGGAGCTTTATGAATGGCTGGCCGATGACGGCGATGCCGGCTGACGCCCCCTTTGTGAGAAATCTCATGCACGCTATACGTTCAACTCTACTGATATCGGTGCTGTCACTCGGCCTGTTCGCAGGCGCCGCCCATGCACTGGAGCCTATTCCGTGGAGCCAACTCACCCCCGAGCAGCAGGCGCTGCTACAAAAGGTGCAGCCGAAGTGGGACCAACTTCAACCCGGTCAACAGCAAAGAATGCTGCACGGCGCTGAGCGTTGGTCAAAGATGAGCGATACGGAGCGTGCCGAAGCCAAGGCGCGCATGGAGCGCTGGAAAGCGATGTCGCCTAAGGAGCGTAGGGCGCTACGCGAGCGGGCCGACCTGTTGCATGACCTGTCGCCCGAGCAACGCGAGCGTCTGCGCGGCCTTCGCAAGGACTTCCGCGCGCTACCGGAAGAGGCGCAGCGTGCGTTTCGCGCCTGCGAGCATCGGAGGCGGGCCGGGGAAACGCTGGACTGCCGCGGTTTGTGGCCGCCCGAAATGCGCGACAAGTATGCCGATCTGCCGGATCCCTGGAAGAAGAAGCACGATCGACGCAAAGACGACCGCCCCGATCTCAACCCAGGGCTCTATACCCCGCCGGGTTAGTCCAGCTTCACCACCAGCAGGGCCTTGGTGCGGCGCCACGTCTCTGCGACCACCAGCACGGTCACCGCACCGCCAAAGATGACCGACGGCACCGTGCCCATCAGGCGCGCAGCCAGTCCGGACTCGAAAGCACCGATCTCGTTTGAAGTGGAGATGAAAATGCTGTTGACCGCCTGCACGCGGCCACGCAGATGATCGGGCGGCATGACCTGCAGGATGGTGTTGCGGATCACTACGCTGACGCTGTCAAAGGCGCCTGTCATGAACAATGCCAGCAGCGAGAGCCACATCTGCTCGGATACGGCAAACACCAGCGTCGCAATCCCGAAGCCCAGTACCGCGAGCAGCATGTTCCGCCACGCCTGCTGCAGCGGCGGCCACCACGCGCAGGCGAGTATCGTCAGCAGCGCGCCCACTGCAGGCGCGGCTCGCAGCAGACCCAGCCCTTCCGGCCCCACTCGCAGAATGTCCTCGGCAAACACGGGCAGTATCGCGATAACGCCACCGAACAGGACGGTCAGCATGTCCAATGACAGCGCATGCAGAATGATAGGCGTGCGCCGCACATAGCTCAGGCCACCGCGCAAGCTGGCCCAGATCGTCTCCTGCGGCTCACCGTTGGGCGTCACCGGTCGTGGCTGAACGAACACCAGCATTGCCTGCACCAGTACTAGCAGGCCGACAACCAACAGCAACGCACCGACCAGGCCAAGCACCGCATACGCCAACCCGCCGGCCACCGGCCCGAGGATGGCGCCGGCCTGCCAGAACGTGCCGCTCCAGGTCGCGCCATTGCCGTAGATCGCACGCGGAATCAGGAATGGTCGCAACGATGACATCGCGGGGGCATAGAACCCACGCGCAAATCCCAGCACGCCGATCAGCGTGTAAACAGTGACCAGCCAAGCGGTCTCAGACAGTGCGGCGCGCAGCGGCCCCCAGGACAATACCGCCAGCACCAGCGAGGCCAGCATCATGGCCGCTATCGCGAGGCGCAGGATGCGCCGCTTCTCGTATCGGTCCGCGACATGCCCGCCGAACAAGGCCAAGGTGATGAAAGGCACCGCTTCCGCCAGCCCGATCAGCCCCAGAGACAGCGGGTCACGGGTAACCAGATAGATCTCGTAGGCCAGCGCGATCTGCTGGATCAGCAAGGCACAGGTCAGCAGGAAGCTTCCGCTGATCAGGAATACAAACTCCGGATAGCGCAGCGCTGCGTAGGGATCATGGCGCCGTGGCAGCGCCGGCGTCTCTTCAGGCGGTGCCGTGTTCACGGGTTTCCAGGAAGCGGATATCCGGATTGCGCTCCTGCGCCATGTTCAGATTGACGTTGCTGGATGCGAGATAAACCAGCTGGCCGTAGTGGTCCAGCGCCAGGCGCGTGTCGTTCTTTTCGCGGAACTCGGCAAATTTCCGGGCATCATCACAGTCCACCCAGCGTGCGGTGTGGACCTGCACCGGCTCAAACACACAGTCGACACCGTACTCGTCCTTGAGGCGGTATTGAACGACTTCAAACTGCAGTACGCCCACCGCACCCAGCACGATGTCGTTGTTGGTGATGGGGCGGTATACCTGCGTAGCGCCCTCTTCCGACAGCTGATCCAGGCCCTTGTTCAGCTGCTTGGCCTTCAGCGGATCCTTGAGAATGACGCGACGGAACAGATCCGGCGCAAAGTTCGGGATGCCCGTGAAGCGCAACGCTTCACCTTCGGAGAACGAGTCGCCGATCGAGATCGTGCCGTGGTTGTGCAGCCCGATGATATCGCCGGGGTAGGCCTCCTCTACCGACTCTCGGTCATCAGCCATGAATACCAGTGCATTTGAGACCCGCACCGGACCATTGAGGCGCACGCTGTGCAGGGCCATGCCCTTGCGGTAAACCCCGGAGCAGACTCTCAGGAACGCGACGCGGTCACGGTGTCTGGGGTCCATATTTGCCTGGATCTTGAACACGAAGCCGCTGAACTTCTCGTGCTCGGGGAACACTTCATGCGGCTGATCACGGAACTGGGCGACGCGGGGTTGCGGTGGTGGTGCCCACTCGGTGAATCCATTGAGCAGTTCACGCACGCCGAAGTTATTGATGGCGGCGCCGAAGAATACCGGCGTCAGCTTCGCCGCCCGGTACTGTTCGAGATTGAACTCGGTGCCGGCCATCTGCAGCAGCTCGATTTCATCACGTAGCTGCCGGTAGACACGGCCAAAGCGCTCCTCCAACCCGGGGGTCAACAAACCGTCCAGCGTCTCAATCTCTGAGACCCGATGTTTGTCTCCGGAGTACAGGTAGAAGCGATCCTCCAACAGGTGATAGACACCCTTGAAGTCGCGCCCCATGCCCAGGGGCCAGGTGATCGGTGTGCACTGCAGGCCCAGCACCTTCTCGACCTCGTCCAAAAGCTCCAGCGGCGGCCGGCCTTCGCGATCCAGCTTGTTGACAAAGGTCACGATCGGCGTATCACGCAGCCGGCATACCTCCATCAGCTTGATGGTGCGGTTCTCCACACCCTTGGCGGCGTCAATCACCATCAGCGCACTGTCGACCGCAGTCAGCGTACGGTAGGTGTCTTCGGAGAAGTCTTCGTGGCCCGGTGTGTCCAGCAGGTTGACGATCTTGCCGTTATACGGGAACTGCATCACCGAGGTGGTGATGGAAATGCCGCGCTGCTGCTCCAGCGCCATCCAGTCGGATGTCGCATGTCGCGTAGCCTTGCGGCCCTTGACCGTACCGGCAAGCTGGATCGCACCGCCGAACAGCAACAGCTTCTCGGTCAGCGTGGTCTTGCCAGCGTCAGGGTGGGAAATGATGGCGAACGTGCGGCGCAGCGCAGCTCGCTCAGCGAGAAAACTCATGGAAACCTCCGGGGCGCGCATTCTACCGGACCCATCCAGGCCTCGCGGCCCGTACTGCGCTGCGGGAGTACACTGACCCCACGTGCCCCTAAGAGACTCGCCATGGCCCCCCCGCCCTGCCGCTGGTTTGCTGTGCTTTGCCTCGCCGCGCTCTTGGTCGCCTGCGGCGGCGGAGGCGGGAACAGCGGACCGGGGTCCAGCCCTGCCCCCGACCCCACAACCGGTGACATCAGCGTGCAGCGCACGGTTCAGATAAGCGGACGAGGGCACAGCTATCTACTCTATGTGCCAGGGACCGCCATCGACGCCGGCCCGGTGCCGCTGGTGTTGTCGCTGCACGGTGGCGGCACCACCGCGGCCAATCACGATGGTTTTACCCATCTCCGGACTACGGCTGCGGCCAAGGGTTTCGCCCTGCTGACCCCCAACGGCACCTTCCAGTCATGGAACGCCGGCACCTGCTGCGCCCCTTCGACTACGCTAGGCATCGATCATGTCGCAGTGATCAACGCGATGCTCGACGACGCCGAAACCCTGTTCCAGGTGGATGAGGACCGTGTCTTCGCCACCGGGCATTCCAATGGCGGCATGATGGTGTATCGCCTGGCTTGTGAACTTTCCGAGCGCATTGCAGCGATTGCACCAAATGCCGCAGTGATGATGAACCGCGATCTTGACGCCAACCCACCGGCCGATGTGTTCGCATGCCAGCCGAAACGGCCCGTGCCCGTACTACATATTCACGGCCTTGCCGACCGCTGCGCGCCGTTTGAAGGCGGCGTCAGTGCCGGCAGCGCAGGGGGCACACGGGCGCCGGCATCCGACAGCATCGACTTCTGGGCGGCGAACAACCGGTGCGCACTGGCGCCGTTGTTGCCGGTGTATGTCAACGGCGACGCCCGTTGCGAGGTCCACAGCCTTTGCCAGGACAATGCCACGGTACGGCTCTGCACGATTGAGGGCGCCGGCCATATCTGGCCCGGCAACGGATACGCACCGGCGGCGAACGACGTCTGTGGCGGCAGCGGCAGCGATGACTTGGACGCCAACGAAGCGATCTGGGCGTTCTTCAGCAACCACCCCCGCCCCTAAGACTCAGCCGCTACCCGTGTTCAGCGCCAGGGCAGCGAAATCTGCCCGCGCACGGTCGCATCGTCGTAGCCGCTGGCCGGTCGGCGCTGCCATTGGTAGGACAGCGCCAGCGCCGGAGTGAGCCCGGGCCAGTGCAAAGCCGCCCAGCGCGATAAATCCAGGTTCAGCGAGAGATCGTCTGCAGGCAACGAGTACCCGGGCAGAAACCAGTACCGGTCGCCGTTCTGCCACTGCGCCGCCAAAGTCAGCAGTCCGAGGTCCCGGCGCAGACTGGCATCCGTGACCCAGACATCACCACCTGCTGTTGCAGGAGCATCAAGCGCGCGCCAGGCAACGCCAGCCCGCGCCACCCAATCCCCAAGCGTCCGCGCGTGCTCAAAGCCAAACTCGTAGGCGGCGACGTCTGGCCGCAGGGCCTGCGGCAGCGGCTGGGCATCGACATTGAGCACACGCACGGTGGAGCTGTGCCCCCCCGCATTCCAATGCACACCGGCGGACCATGTGTGCGCACGCAAGCCGACATGGTCAGCTACATCAACCTCACAGTCGCGCCCACGCAGTTGCAGATCGACCGTCTCCGCGCTGACCGGAATACTGAGCTGCCCACGGAGCGCGCAGTCCAACGCGTTGCGCGCATCCCGGGGCAGCCCTTCCGCATCCCATTGCACCTGCACGCGCGCCGAGCCCGGCGACCACCGTACATCAAGCTGTTGCCGCAACTGCTGCAAGGCAGATTGCGCCAGCCACTGGTCCGTCTGCTCATAGCGCATACCCACCTGCAGCGGCGCCCCCGCCGGTCCCGGCAACGTCAATCGCGCGTCCTGAACAATGCTTTGCGTTCCCAGGCTCTGAGGCTTGGCACCACTGTGCCAACGAGGGGCATCCGTCGGCGTCAGCAGGTCACCGGCCAGCAGCCGGTATTCGGATCTCAGTTGCAGCTTGGACTCGATGGCCGCGAATGACAGCTCGCTGGCAAACACCGGGGCCCCGCCGGCCGCCAGCAACGGCATTGCGGCCGCAACCCGAGCCGAAGCTCCGGACTCCTGCACTGCGGCCTGCGCTTTCCACGCGTCAGGCCGCACGCCGGTCGGTGCTGCGGCACACGCCACCAGCCACACCAACGGCATCGTCAGCACCAAACTCAATGCATGTCTGTGGCGCTTGCGCATCCTTACGCGGGGCTCGGCATGTGGGGATCCGTCCATGGGTCTGAGGAACAGACCACATCGGGCGCTGCAGGTTCGGTGGCGCGGGTTCAGCGTGCCGACAGCCTCAGTGCCGTCGGGTGCCCAGGACGATATCGCGTGCGCGCAGATTGTCGAATATCGCCGCGCCACCCGCCAGCACGCCGTCGGGTTTGGGGTGCTGCAACTCATCGGCGATCTGCAGCAGTAGCTGGCGACCACCGACTTCGGGGTTGGCATGCATCAGTTCCAACAAGCGCGCGGTGACGGCGTTGATCTCAAGAAAGCGCACCCGATCGTGGCGATCTCGATTGACGACCAGATAGGTGGGCTGCTCACCAGGCACCAGAGGCTGAAACTCCGGGCCGATGCGATGCACCGGGTAGTCGTAAGACAGGGTCCATGCCAGCGGCGAAAGATACGGCGCGTGCTCCAGCCAGTCGCCATTGGGGTCCGCAAGTTCCGGGGATAGCACTAGTGGTGATACCGACAGCTCCAACTCCACCCATTCGTAGTGCGCCAGGTCGCGCAGAAACGGCGGGTCGTCCACGTGGCTGCCCCGCTCATCTTCAAGGTACCGCAGGAACTCTTCCGGAACTCGATGAAACTGTGGTGCATGGCATACATGCCGCGCGTAGAAATCCCGCACGCGGCCATGCCAAACCGCGTCGGGAGACAGCGCCCGCAGCACCGGATACGCCGAGGCAAGACAACCCTCAACGTTGTTGTAGAACAGCTCGCGGTAGATCTTCAGCCGTCGGTCTTCGATGCCGGCCGGCGGCAGCTTCCGCCCGGGATCACGCAAATGGGCCGCAAAGGCGTACTGCAACGTCTGAAAGCGTGGTCGTTTCTCAGACATGCACGAGCCGCGGTAGCTGCTGCGTCTGCAGACGGCGAATCGTGTCGACTTCCTTCATCAGTTCCGGCAGTGGCGGAATATTGAAGTCGCGCTCCAGCAGCGTCGGCAGCACGCCGAAACGCTCATAAGCTTGGGAGAGCAGGCCCCAGACCGGATCGATGACGTCCGCACCGTGCGTGTCCACGCGCAGGTCTTCAGCCTCTACATAGTGGCCGGCCACATGAATGTAGCGTATGCGCTCTCCGGGCAACGCTGCCATGAATGCAGCGGCGTCGTAACGATGATTAATGCTGTTGACGTAGACGTTGTTGACGTCCAGCAGCAGATCACAGTCGGCACGTTCCAGCACGGCGCAGATGAACTCCAGCTCGCTGAGATCGGTCGCCAATGGCGTGTAGTAGCTGGCATTTTCAAGCGCGATGCGCCGCTGCAGAATGTCCTGAACGCGACGCACGCGCGCGGCGACGTACTCGACCGCCTCCTCGGTAAACGGGATCGGCATCAGATCATAGAGATGGCCGTCGTCGCCGCAATAGGTCAGATGCTCGGTGTAGTCATGTATGCCATGCGCATCCAGAAACGCGCCGACCTCGCGCACAAACTCCTCGTCGAGTGCCGCCGGGCCGCCGATTGACAAGGACAGCCCATGCGTACTGAATAGGTGGCGCTCCGTTAGCGCCCGAAACTGTCGGCCCAGGCTGCCGCCGATGCGCATCCAGTTCTCGGGTGCCACCTCGAGAAAGCCCAGCCCGGCCGGACTCGACTGGCTGAGCGGCTCCAGCAACTCGCGGCGCAGCCCTAGGCCGGCACCACGCACTGCCGCAGGTGTTCTGGGGCTCATATCAGGGCGAGAAGGAGCGGCACGGCCAACGTCCGTGCCGCCTTCATCCTTACCAGGTCGGCGCCTGAGAACTACTTCTTCTCACCACACTTGCCTTCGCCGCATTTGTGCTCGGCCTTCTTCTCTCCACACTTACCTTCGCCGCATTTGCCTTCGGCCTTCTTCTCACCGCACTTGCCTTCGCCGCACTTGTGCTCGGCCTTCTTCTCGCCACACTTGCCCTCGGCGGTCTTTTCGCCGCACTTGGCCTCGGCGGCCTTATCACCCGCAGCGGCGACCATGTAGCCAGCCCCCAGGTCGGCGGCCTGGAACACGGACGCCTGTGCAGCAGCGCCGGTCATGGCGAAGGCGGCGCCAAGGGCCAGGGCCAGCGGCTTATGCTTGAGCTTGATCATCGGTGTCTCTCCTTACGTAATAGCTCCTTACGGAGCGACGGTGATTCGGGGCGAACCCCCGAAAGCAAATACGGCTACGGCCATCATGCAGACGCAGGTGCCGGCATCCAACGGCGGCGCATCCAGTCATCCACAGACAGCCAACGCCCGGCGCCGGTGAAGAACAGAGACAGCAGCATAACGAAGTAAGTTGCAGCGAACTCGATGCCGTTGTTGAGCACGACAATGCTGCCGTGCTCGGTCAGATAATCATAGTCACCATGTTGGCGCAGGATGGCGCGCGCTTCCGCAAGCCGCTCCACCGCCATCATTGTGCGTTCATTGGCCAGTGGCCCCGCCTGCTCGGCGATAGCCAACCAACCATGCTCCCAGTGCACGGTGAACATGGCTACCAGCATCGTGATCATCAGCGGCACACTGATCCAGCGCACCGCGAGGCCCGCCGCAAGCAGCATCGCGCCACCGAGCTCGGCAGCAGTTGCCAGAGCCGCCATCAGCGCTGGAACAGGCAAACCCAGACCCCAGTCGGGATTGCCGAACCACGCCACCGTATCTTCAAAATGAGCGAGTTTCTGCACGCCAGCCATCCAGAACACCGGCACCAGATAGAGACGGATCAATAGTGGCGCCAGGAAATCAGCGGCGCGAAACCGGTCCAGCCACAATTGAAGGGTGATAAGTATCCTGAGCATGGCCTAGGGTCCGAAGCGATGACGAGCGGCATCCTAAGTGCGCACCTCGGGTTCGGCTGTACCCGGAACATCGCCGTTCATGCCCGAAACTTCAGCAGGCCGGCTCAGGCCGCGCGCACGCCGGCCTCGAAGCGCCGCGACCATTCGATGAACTGGTCTTCCGGCATCGCTCGGCTGAAGACAAAACCCTGCTGCAGCCTGCAGCCCAGGTGATGCATGCGCTCCAGATCCGCTTCCGACTCGATGCCTTCTGCCACCAGAGTAATGCCCATGCGCTCGGCCAGTTCCGCCATACTGCGGACGATTTCGCCGGCGCGTTCGTTCTGCCCTGCGGCCCGGGTGATGATGGGATCAATCTTGATGCGATCAATCTCGAAGCGATACAGGTGCGACAGCGACGAATAGCCGGTGCCGAAATCATCCAGACACAGACGCACGCCGATACCACGCAAGTCACTCAGCACCTGCTCGGCGTCATCAAGGTTGCCAACCAGCGCGGTCTCCGTGACTTCAGCCATCAACTGCACCGCCGGCAAGCCACTGTCACGCAGCGCGTCTCGCGTGATGTCCAGAATGCCGGGCGACAGCAGCTTCGCAGACAAGTTGAATGAGACGCTCAGTACAAAGCCCTTGTCCGACCAACCGCGCACGGTTCGGCATGCCTGCGACAGCACGGAGCGCGTCATGTCCCGGATCAGTTCGGAGCTCTCCACCAGCATGATGAACTCGCCCGGCAGCACCACCCGCCCGTCCGGCTGACGCCAGCGCACCAGGATCTCGGCGCCGACGACCTTGCGCTTGCTCACGTCCACGATTGGCTGAAAGTACGGCACGAACTGGCCTTGGCGCATGCCGACGCGAATCTGTTCAGCCAACGCCAGATGCTTGCGCAAGCGATGTGTGTGGCCGCGCTCCCCGAAGCGCAGATGACCGGAACCTTCGCTGGCCGCGCGACGCAGCGCATCGACGCAGACGTTGACGTACTCCTCGGCATCACGGGCATCGTCCGGAAACAGGGCTGCGCCCGCCGAGGTGTCCAGCAGGAACTGATGCTCTTCCACCTCTACCGGCGTGCGCAGACGCGACATCGCCTCTGCGGCCACGCGCTTGAGATCGGCCCGAATCACGGCCTCTGAGCTGCCGCGATCAACTAGCAGGGCCAGCACGCCGGACTCCAGCCGAAACACTTGGGTCGGCAACACATCCAGGCCTTGCAACCGCTCCGCCGCTGCCCGCATGACCCACTCCGCCATGCGAAACCCGAAGCCGCTGCGCACACTGTCGTAGGTATCGATGCCAAGCAGAATCAGACCATGCGTGCCGTCGATTGGCCGCAGCCTGCGCACCTCACGCAGTTCCGCGTCCAGGCTGTTGCGATTGGGTAAGCCGGTCCCGGCGTCCACATAGGCCACTCTGCGGATGTGCTCAGCCTGCGCCTGGATCTTGTGGATTGCACGCACGATGTCACCGAGCTCATCCGGCGTCTCTTCCAGTCGGCGCAGGGGCTGGCGACCGGTCAGTACCGCATTGAGCGCACCGGTTACCGAGCCAAGTGGGCGAATCAACCGCCGATAGGCGAAGGCAGTCAGCACCAGAGACAACGCCAATGCCCCGGCCACCCCGCCAACTGCGGCCGCGAGCCGTCCTTTCAGGTGGCGCACCTCCGACAACGCATTGCTGAGACCGTCGCTATTGTTGTCTTCCATCAACGCGGACAGCTCGCGACCCGCGCGGAACTCCAGCTGTGCCGCAACTGCCGCCAGCTCCTGCGCACGCGCGGCATTCAGCGGCGGCGCCAGCAAGGATTCAATGCGTGTGGTTTCGGCCTCCAGCAGTGTGCGTAGCGTGTAAGCGCGCGCCGCGTCGCCGCCCGCGAGGAACCGCGCCTGATTGACCAGGGCGTTCTGTGATTGCCGCAACCGCACTACCGCCTGCGCCGGATCGCCTCCGGCAGTGACCTCGCGCGCCACATTCTCGGCTTCGCGATGCACCTGCATCAGTGCCTCGGTCATAACCACCGCCATGGCAATGCGGTTGGCGCGCCCGCGCAGCCCGCCCTCGATGTCCTGATCAGTCCCCAGGGAAGGCGCAATCAGCAGCCCCGCGACCAGAATGGCGCAGTTGACCACGATCATCACCAGCAGGAACTTCGTCTTGACCGACATTCCTCTACCCGCTTCAGCCCCGGCCACTGCCGTTCGGCGCATCTACGCCCATTTTAGGCACACCGGGAGGCTTCTGCCGCCGCGGTCAGTTATCATGCGCGCCCGGCGAGCGTCACCGAATAAGGGCCTTTAGCTCAACCGGTTAGAGCAGGGGACTCATAATCCCTTGGTTGTGGGTTCGAGTCCCACAGGGCCCACCAAT
>JBFJKG010000020.1:0-12690 GCA_041635075.1 Solimonas sp. | reverse complement strand
CCGACTGCGAACAGGTTCAGGGCCGGCGCTGAGCGGCCGATGACACCCAGCGCCAGATTGGCCACCAGCAGCGCAGTGACCACCGGCAACCCCAGCAACAGGCCGCCGGAGAACAGGATTGCGCTATAGCTCAGCAAAGCACCCAGTTGCTCTGCACCGAAGCCGACCCCGGCTACCGGCAGGCTGTGGAACGAGCGCACCAGCAGGTCGATCAGGATCAGATGGCCACTCAGGCTGACAAACAGCAGGGTGACCAGAATCAGCAGGAACTGTCCTACCACCGGTGTGCTCGCGCCGCGTATCGGATCGGCCAGCTGCGCAAAGGAAAGGCCCATGCTGTAGGCAATCAGCTCGCCGCCCAGAACCACGGCCTCCAGCACCAGCAACAAGGTGAAGCCCATGCACAGGCCGATAGCCATCTGCTCGACCAGGGTACGCCACCAGCCCGCACCAAACAGCGTCAGTGGCGGCGGCGCGGGCACCAGTGGCGCCACGATCAAGGTGATGGCGACAGCCAGACCGATGCGGATGCGTGCCGGCACGTTGCGCGCGCCCACCACCGGCGCCAGCATGAATACCGAGGCGATACGGATAAAGGGCCACAGGTACTGCTGCAGCCACGCGAGCAACTGCGTGTCGGTGACTTCGATCACGATTCGCGTCTCGAAGCCACGGCGATGCGCGGACGCATGCGCCTCAGCCGATCATGCTCGGGATGCCCTCGATCAGCCGCCGGGTGTATTCGGTCAGCATGCGCAGCATCCAAGGGCCGGTGATGGCCAGCACGGTCGCCATCGCCAGCAGCTTTGGGATGAACGAAAGCGTCATTTCGTTGATCTGCGTCGCCGCCTGGAACACACCGACCAGGACGCCTACCGAGAGTGCCGTCAGCAGCAGCGGTGCGCCGAGCATCAGCGCCAAAGTCAAGGCCTCGTGGCCGATCGTCAGGACACTTTCCGGAGTCATGCCTGGAAACTCGCTGCCAGCGTGCCCATCACCAGCGACCATCCGTCAACCAGAACAAACAGCATCAGCTTGAATGGCAGCGAGATCATCATCGGCGACAGCATCATCATGCCCATGCTCATCAGCACGCTGGACACCACCAGATCGATGATCACGAACGGGATGAACAGCAGGAATCCGATCTGAAACGCCGTGGTCAGCTCGCTGGTCATGAATGACGCCGCCAGCACGCTGAACGGAATGTCATCAGGCGTCTGATATGGCCCCTGCTCGGCTATGCGCGCGAACGTCATCAGGTCCGCCTCGCGGGTCTGCGCCAGCATGAAGCTGCGCAGGGGCTTCGCGCCGGCCTCCAGCGCCGGCTGGAACGCGAGCTTTCCGTCCATGAACGGCTGCGCGGCGTCGGAGTAGATGCGATCCAGGACCGGACTCATGACGAAGAACGTCATCAGCAAGGCCAGGCCCAGCAGGATCTGATTGGTTGGGGTCTGCCCGGTGCCCAGCGCCTGTCGCAGCAATCCGAACACCACAATGATGCGCAGGAAGGCGGTCATCGACAGCAGCAACGCCGGAAGCAGCGTCAGGCCTGTCATCAGCAACAGCGTCTGGATGCTGAGGCTGTACTCGGTAGCGCCGTTTGCGGCTGGCGTTGCGGTCAGTGCGGGCAGACCTGACGCCGCCACGGCGCTCTCGGGAAGCAGGGCGACGCCGGTCAGCACCGATGCGCCCAGCACAGCGGCGATGGACTTCATTGCGGCTTTCGTCCCAGCGCTTCCTTGAGCCGGTCGGCAAACGCGCCCGCCAGCGGGGACATCGACGGTTCAGAGCCAGCCTCGGGCAGCAGCGGCGCCTGCGCATAGGTATGGATCAGGCTGATCCCCTGCGGCGTGACGCCCAGCAGAAAGTGCTTGCCACCGGCCTCCAGCCAGACGACCTTCTCTTTGGCACCCAACGGCAACCCGGCGTGCACCCGCAGCGCACCCGCGCGACTGCCGCGCAGCGTCTGTACGCGCTTGAGCAACCAGGCCAGGGCGAACAGCAGCGCCAGCACCAGGATCAGGCTGAGCATCATGTCGACGGCGCCGCCTGCCAGTGAAGGCGCCGTAGATGTAGCGGCCGCTGCGGTGGGCGTGCTCATTTCAGCTTGCGGATACGTTCGGCCGGGCTCACCACATCGGTCAGGCGGATGCCGAACTTCTCGTTGACGACCACGACCTCGCCATGCGCGATCAGCGTGCCATTGGCATAGACGTCCAGCGGCTCTCCGGAGGAGCGTTCAAGTTCCACCACCGAGCCTTGCGTCAGCTGCAGCAGGTTGCGGATCGGTATACGGGCCCGTCCCACTTCCATGGACAGCGTGACCGGCACATCGAGAATGACGTCGAGGTTGACGTCGCCATTGGCAGGCGGCGACTGATCCTCAAGGTTCTCGAAGTTGGCGCGCGCGGCGTTCGGTGCTTTCTGAGTGGCGGTGTCGTTCATGCGGCCTCACGGTGTTTGACGGAGTTCTTATGGGCAGGCGCGGCAGCGGGCGCGGCGTCCGGTGCTGCGGAGGCGTTGCGCGGCTGCGTACCTGAAGGGACTTGCGCTACACCGGTAATGCGCACCGCGTTCTGGCCGTGAGCGACACCGAACGTGCCGCGAAACAGCGGAAGCTGCTCTACGCACAGGTTCAGCGACTTCGGCAGATTGATGGGCAGCACATCGCCGGCTTTGAGTCCGGCCAACGTGCGCAGGCTGATCGTGGTGCGGGCCAGTTCACTGGAAACCTCGACCTCGGCGTCCTGTATCTGCTCGCGCAGCGAAGCTGCCCAGCGCTCGTCCTTGCCGCCGCGATCGGACTGGATGCCGGCATCGAGCAGATCGCGGATCGGCTCGATCATCGAGTACGGAAAGGTGACGTGCAGGTGGCCACCGCCGCCTTCCAGCTCGATCTTGAACTTGGACACCACAACGATCTCGCTGGGCGAAACGATATTGGCGAAGTGCGGGTTGACCTCGGAATTCAGATACTCGAACTCCATCGGCAGCACTGGACTCCATGCCTCCTGCAGATCGGCAAAGGCCTGCTTCAGCATCAGTTGAATCACGCGCATCTCGGTCGGCGTGAATTCGCGGCCCTCGATCTTGGTATTGAGGCGACCGTCGCCGCCGAAGAAGTTCTCGACCACCGTAAACACCAGGCGCGGTTCGAACACGAACAGCGCAGTGCCGCGCAGCGGCTTTACCCGGATCAGGCTCAGGCTGGTCGGCACGAACAGCGAATGCGTGTACTCCGAGAACTTCGCGGTCTCGATACCCACAACCGTCAGTTCCGGTGTACGCCGCAGCATGTTGAACAGCGAGATGCGGAACAGGCGCGCGAAGCGTTCGTTGATCATCTCCAGCGTGGGCATGCGCCCGCGCACGATGCGATCCTGCGAGGTGAAGTCGAACGAACGTGCTTCTCCGGGGGCAGCCGGTGTCGGCGTCGTATCGACCTTGCCGTTATCCACGCCATGCAGCAGCGCATCGATCTCGTCCTGGGACAGCAGTTCATTGCTCATGCGCGCGGGCTCACTGCATCACGAAGGTCGAGAAGTACACGGCTTCCACACCCGGCTTTCCGGTTTCTTCCTGCAGCACCTTCTGGATTTCGGCCAGTACTGCCGCCTGCAGCCGCTCCTTGCCCTCGCGGGTGGTCAGATCCGGAACCTGCTGCTGACCCAGCAGCAACAGCAAGGCATTGCGGATCCGAGGGTTGTAGCGACTGACCGCCTCCAGCGCATCCTTGTCACGTGCCATCAGCTCCAGCTGCACCTGGAGAAAGCGCAGGCCGGTGGGGTCATCGAGATTCACGACCAGCGCCGGCTCCATGGTCTGGTACAGCGGCGGGTCCTTCTTGGCTTCCGGCTCCTTCGGTGCTTCATCCACTGCAGCGTCGGTAGCAGCTGTCGCCTTGAGCGCCGCCAGCGCCTGGTGGGAGAAGTACCAGGACACCCCCGCACTGGCACCTACCGACAGCACGACCGCACCTATCAGCACCAGCGCGCCCCCCTTCTTCGAGGCAGGCGGTGGCTTGGGTGCCGGGGCTGCGGGTTCGTCTGCTTCTACGGCTTCGGCTTTGGAGGTGGCCATCGGTCTGAGGTCAGGGTCGCGTTCTTTGGGTCGGTACTGCACCCACAGAGCAAGTCCTGTTCCCGATGGCAGCGCGGTTCAGATATCGGCCCGAATCCGCGCCAGTGCGGCGCTGCGGCCGACTAGCGGCTGCCGGGACGGAAAACCGTCGGCCGAATATTCAGCGCCGACGCCGGAATTCCGTCAGGCGTAGGCATCAACCAGCAGCAGCTGGCTGATGCGTCGGCGGCTGCCGGTCGGGCCGGCGTTGCGTCCGCGCGCGGACGCGGGTGCTTCGGAGGATGACCCGGTCGTCGGGCGCTCAACCTGAGCCCGGGCCAGATTCAGTCCCTGCCCCATCATCAGCTCGCGCAACTGTGGCAACGACTGTTGCAACAGGTCGCGTGCCGCGGCCGTACCCGCGATCAGCGTGACCTGAGCATCCGCTCCGCGCGTCTCGACGCGTATCGTCAGACTGCCCAGTTCGGCAGGATGCAGTTCGATGACCGCATCCTGCAGGTCGCCATCCACCGACCAGGCAATCCGCTCGCCCAAGGCCTGCGGCCAGTCGGCGAGCGCGGTGGAGAGCGGTGATCCCGGCGCTGGCGGCAGCGGCGCCTGGACCGGCGGCGCTGGCGGTCCATCAAACGGTCTGTTCGTCCAACCGGACAGCACAGACATAGGCCCCACATCCGTTGCAGGGGCGGGCACCGGCACGTCCACCGGTCGATCCGGAACAAGTAACAACGGTTCCGTTGGCGACAGCCGAGCCGGCAGCATCCCGGCGGTGCCCTCTTGGGATGCAGTGTCCTCTACAAGCCGAGCCCCGGGATCAACCAAGGCCTGGAGTGCAGGCGGGAACCTGGCAGGATTTCCAGCGCGAACATCCGCTGCGGTCTGCAGCGCTGGCTGATCACTTACGGCGGCAGCGCTTGCTGCCTGCGCGAGCGGTGCCGCCACGCCCCCCCCTGCCGCTACCTCCTCCGCCAGTTCTGGCGTCGGCATCTGACGACCCGCGGCTGCGCGTGCGGGCGTCGCAGTCGGACCTCGCAGCCATTGCAACAGATTCTCTATCAGCGACAGCCCATCGGGTCGCTCGTCGTTGACCTCCTCGTCGCCGGCCTCGCCATCGGCATCGGCGACCGCCCGCACATCTTCCGTCACTGCCTCGGATGCCGGGGCCGGCGCTGCCACCGTCGAACCCTGTCCACTGCTCGCGGCAATCAGCGCCTGAAACAGATTCGCGCCCGCTGAAGAAACGGCTCCTGCCGGCGTCGTGGCGTCGCATGCCGGATCACCCGCCGACGGCGCTGCTGCCGCGGCAGCCTTGTGCGTACCTTCAGCCATGGGCGCAGCTGGCAGCCCCATGCTCAGCATCGTGTGTCCGCTGCCCGCAGCTGATGCTGGCGCAGCGCCTGCTCATCAAGCCGCTGCTGGACCACGCGCGCTTCGGTGCGGCGCTCCCGAACTCGATAGGTCTCGGCCAACAACTCCAGCGTGTCGGCCTCGCGATGACGCAGCAACCAGCGGGCCCGCTCGGCCGCCAGTTCCTGCTGGGCCTTGATGACCAACTGCCGTTGAAACGCTTCGGCTTCGCGCAGGCGCGCGATGAACTGGCGCGCATTCAGCAGCAGTTGGGTCGTGCCACAGACGATTCGGCGCTCGTAGTCGGCACGATAGTCAATCAGCTCCCGCAGGCGTTGCTCACGCTCCGCGACGAGACGATGCGCGTCCGCCAGGTGCCGAGAGGCTTCGTCTTCGCGGTTGTCAGCAAGCTGTTGCAGGGGTTCCAGACGGTGCGACATCAAGGACGGCATGCGATATCTCCGCTATTTCACGAGTTGGCCGAGCGCGTCGACACTGGCACGCAGGCTGGCCGCCTGCTTCACATCCTGTCGCAGAAACTCTTCGATCTTCGGCCACTTGGCGATCGCGGCATCCACCCGCGGATCCGCCCCGCTCTGGTAGGCACCGATTGCGATCAGGTCCCGGTTGCGCTGGTACGCAGAGAACAAGGCGCGGAACTGCCGGGCCGATGCCTGATGTTCCGGTGCAACGATCTCGTTCATTACCCGAGAGATCGAAGGCTCGATATCCACAGCCGGGTAGATGCCGGCATCGGCGATGCTCCTGGACAGCACGATGTGGCCATCCAGTACACCGCGAGCAGCGTCGGCAATCGGGTCCTGGGGATCATCGCCCTCGGTGAGTACGGTGTAGAACGCGGTGATCGAGCCACTGCCGCTCACGCTGTTGCCAGCACGCTCGACCAGCTGCGGCAGGCGCGCAAACACCGATGGCGGGTAGCCACGTGTGGTGGGCGGCTCCCCTATCGCAAGCCCGATCTCGCGTTGCGCCTGGGCGAAACGGGTCAGCGAATCCATCAACAGCAGCACATGGCGCCCCTGATCGCGGAAGTATTCGGCGATGGCGGTCGCGGTGTAGGCCGCGCGCAATCGCAGCAGCGGCGAACGATCGGCCGGCGTCGCGACCACGCAGGCGCGACGCATGCCTTCGGCGCCAAGGTTATGGTCGAGAAAGTCCCGGACCTCGCGACCGCGCTCACCAATGAGGCCGACCACAATCACATCGGCCTGAGTAAAGCGCGTCATCATGCCCAATAGCGTCGACTTGCCGACACCGGTACCGGCAAACAGCCCCAGACGCTGGCCTCGCCCGACGGTCAGCAGGCTGTTGATGACCCTGACACCGACATCCAGCGGCTTCGTGATCGGTTCACGGGCGAGCGGGTTCAGCGGACGTCCGTACAACGGCACGTGTGCATTGCACACCAGCCGGCCACGACCATCCAGCGGCCTGCCTTCGCCGTCCAGTACGCGCCCCAGCACGGCGTCACCAACGGATACCTCGGCGGTATGTCCAAGCGGAACGACTCGCGCCAGTGGCTGCAGGCCCTGCAAGTCACCGGACGGCATCAGGAACACCCGCTCCCCGGAGAATCCGACGGCCTCGGCCTCGATGCTGCTGCCGTCGCGGTTGATGATGCGTGCACGCCCACCCAGCGGGAGGGGGCAGCCGACGGCCTCCAGCGTCAGGCCGACCACGCGCCGAAGCTGACCCTCGACCCGGAAGTCCGGCACGTGGGTGACCAGCTTCGCCTGCTGCTGCAGACGCGCGTGATAGCGCCGATTGGCATCGCTGACAAACGCGTTCATCCGTGCGGCAGCCGACGGTTCACGTCGACTCTCCGATCAGGTTGCTGCTGATTGCAGACAGGCGTGCATCCAGACGCGTGTCCAGTTGCGTGGACTCCGTCACCACCCGGCACTCCCCGCGATTCAGCGCATCGTCGACGATGATCTTGAAGCTGTGAGCCTCCGGCGGCGCGAGCACGCGCTCGCCGATCAGCTTCGCGTCTTCGGCGTTCAGGTGCAGACGCACATCCCGCACATACGCCGGCAGCGCGTCCAGCGCCTCGCGGGCAATGCGTTCAATCGCCTCTGGCGCCTGTTGCAGTTCGGCCAGCACCAGGCGCCTGGCGATCGCACAGGCGGTATCGAGCAGCATGCGCTCAACCGCCTCGTCCAGATGTGCCAACGGACGCTGCAGATGCTCGGTCAGCGCACGCAGGCGTTCAACCTCCTGTTGCATCGCCTGGTGGCCGGCGGCATATCCTTCCGCATGGCCACGTCGCAGCCCCTCCTGATAGGCCGCGACTTCAATCTGATCCAGCTGTTCGGCGGTGTGCAGGCTACCCCGACCATCCTGCTCGGGAGCATCGAACACCGGCATCTGCCAGCGAGACATCGTGGCGGCGGGTGCCGTGATCGGCTGGATCGTCTGGTACTCCTCGATCGTCGGGGCATCGTCGATGTCCATCAGACCATCTCCTCACCCTTGCCGCCGAGCACAATCGTGCCGGCATCGGCCAGCCGTCGTGCGGCGGCCAGGATCTCCTTCTGCGCACCTTCTACCTCGGAGAGCTTGGCCGGCCCCTTGGCCTCCATGTCATCGACCAGCATTTCGCTGGCACGCTTGGACATGTTGCGAAGGATCTTGTCCTTGACCACCGGCTCCGCACCCTTGAGCGCCATGCCCAGGGTTTCGGTAGAGACTTCACGCAGCAGGGTCTGGATGCTGCGGTCATCCACCGCACCCAGATCATCGAACACGAACATCAGGTCCTGTATGCGCTGCGAGAGGTCGCCATCTACCTCGCCGATCTTGCCGATGATGGCCTGCTCCGTGGTGGTGTCCATCAGGTTGAGTATCGTGGCGGCCACCTTGACGCCGCCCACGCTGGAGGACTTGAGATTGCTGCCACCCGAGAACTGCTTCTCCATGATCTCGTCCAGCTCGCGCAGCGCCTGCGGCTGAATGCCATCGAGACGCGCAATCCGCATCAGCACGTCTCCGCGCATGCGCTCCGGCAGTTGGGCAACCACGTCCGCGGCCTGATCCGGGTCCAGATACGCCAGCACAATGGCTACGATCTGAGGATGTTCGTTGCGGACGATATCGGCCACCGCCCGCGTCTCCATCCACTTCAATGCCTCCAGCCCCTTGCTGTTGCGGCCCAGCAGAATGCGGTCGATCAGGCCGTTGGCCTTGTCCTGGCCCAGGGCGTTGACCATGACGCGTCGCACATAGTCATCGGCACCCACGCCCAGAGATGTCTGCGAGTCCAGCATCTGCACGAAGTCGTCCATCACCAGGGTTGCGCGCTCGCGGGTGACATTGGAGAGCGAGGCCATCGCCGCACCCACCTTTTGCACATCCTTGGCACCCATATGCTTCAGCACCTCGGCAGCCTCGGCTTCGCCCAGGGACATCAGCAGTATCGCGGCGCGTTCCACGCCGCTGGGGCTGCTCATTGCGGGTGTTGCATCTGCCATCTAGGCCTCCTGCCCGACCCAGTTCTTGACCACCTGGGCGACGCGCTTTGGATCCTGCGCCACGGCCTGCTTGGCGGCCTGCAACTTCTGCTCGTAACCGATCTGTTGCGCGCTGACGGCAGGCATCGATTGCTGACCTCGATCATTTGGAAGCGCGCGGGTATCGTCCATGACCATGCCCGGCAAGGGCGTGGGTGCCGCCGCCTTGATCGGCGCATTCAGCAGACTGCGCAATGCGGGACGCAACACCACGAAGATCAGGATCAGAAGCAGCAGCAGACCGACGGCCATGCGCGCATAGCTCTGGACCTGCGGCTCGCGCCACATCGGCAGTGGTGCCAGATCAGCGATTTCGTTCTGCAGGAACGCCGAGTTCTGTACGACGACGCTATCGCCGCGTGCGGCCGTGAACCCCACCGCCTCCTTGACCAGTGCCTCGACCTTCGCCAATTCCTGAGCGCTCAGCGGCTTGAGCTCGGTCTCGCCTGGCTTGCCGTCTGTCTTGGGCCGCGGCACATGATCCACCAGCACCGCCGCCGACAGTCGCTGCAGCTTGCCGGATGACTGCCGTGTGTGGCTCAGCGTGCGGTCCATCTCGTATTTGCGGCTCGCGTGCTTGCTTAGGGTCTGGAGCCCGCCGTCGGCACCACCGCTCAGATCATTTACGGCTTGCGCGTTTGCTGCGCTCGGCGCCTGATTCGAGACCGCGCCGGGAACCCCGGCGGCGCCACCGGCGGCCGCGCCGGAAGCAGCCCCGCTGCCACCGACGCGGGACGTGTCTTCAGTGATCTGTTCGCTGCGAATCTTGGCCGGGTCCGGGGCGTAGCTCTCGCGTGCTTCCTCGGTGATCGAAAAGTCGATATCCACCGCCACCTGCGCGCTGACGCGTCCGGGGCCGACCAGCGGTGCCAGCAGTTGCTCGATGCGTCGCGCATAATCGCTCTCGACCCGGCGCTGATAGTCGAGCTGCTCGGCGCTCTGGACCATGGCGCTATCGCCCTGATTGGACAGCAGCCGGCCGGACTGGTCGACCACCGTGACATCCTGCGGCGACAGCCCCGGCACACTGGAAGCAACCATGTGCACGATGGACGCCACCTGGTTCTGTTCCATCTCTCGGCCCGAGTGCAGTTGCACGAACACCGAGGCACTGGGCGCCTCCCGATTGCGGGTGAAGGCCGACGGCTTCGGGATGGCCAGATGCACGCGCGCACCCCTTACCGGCTGCAGGTTGCCGATGGTGCGCGCCAGCTCGGTCTCCAGCGCATGCTGGTAGCGCGCCGTCTCCACGAACTGGCTGGTACCAAAGCCCTGTTCCTGCTGCATGGCCTCAAAGCCTTGGGCCGAGCCGCGCGGCAACCCCTGCCCGGCCAGCTTGATGCGCGCCGCGTGCACCTGATCCGCAGGCACTGAAACCGCGCCACTGTTCCGGTCCACGTTGAACGGAATCAGGGCGGCGCGCAGCGCTTCGGACAATTCGGCGGCGTCACGATCCGAGAGATTGGCGTAGACCGGCACGTAGGCCGGCTGCTGTGACCAACTCCAGCCCCAGAGGCCGACCGCCACCGCAGCGGCGATGCCCAGCAGCACCATCAACTGGCGCAGTGCCGGAATATCCTTTAGGTGCCGAATCGCCGGCAATGATGTGGGGGTCGCCATGGTTCAGATCAAAGCGGCATGTTCATGATGTCTTGATAGGCAGCGACCAGGCGGTTGCGGACCTCCACCATGCCGCGAAACTCCACCTGCGACTTCGCGCCGGCCAGCATCACCGAAGCCAGATCAGTATTGCGATCACCGCGGGCGAAGGACTCCTGCAGCCGGGCCGAGGTCTGCTGGGTTTGATTCACCTGGTCAATGGCGCCTTTGAGCAGACTGTCAAAGCCCACCTTCGGGGCAGCCGCGGCCGCCTCAGCCGCCGCCGGCCTGAAGCTGGCCTGCGACTGCAGCGTGCGTATCTGCGCCAACACCCGACTGACATCCATATCGCTCATGCCGACGTCCACAGTGGTTCCCGGTGTCTGGGCTGCAAGACCTGTTCCCGGCTGTGGGCGGGCATAGTCCGCTGCGGCGTCAACAAACCGGCGGTTACACCCGCCCCTGCGCGGGCCGGTCTCCGCCAATTGTTCGACGGGCCACACCGACTGGCTCGTGCCTTTGTGGCGACCCAACGCTGCAAACGCTCGACCTATTGCTCGCGGCGGGCCTCATAATCCCGCTACCTGCACGCACGCTCGGTCACGGCTGGCGGGGTCCGCGCCGAAGGCGCGGAGGCATCGACGGTTGCAGCCACCTGGCCACCCCGAATTCGCAGGCCCCTCGAATGAGAGAAATAATGTACGACCACAACAGCGTGCTGATTGCCGGATTGCTGTTTCTGGCGCTGGCGGCCGCTATCGAGATCGGGTACCGCCTGGGCATGCGCGCCATGTCGACGGCCTCGGATTCGTCCAAGTCCCATATCAACACCATTCAGGCTTCACTGCTGGGCGTGCTGGCACTGCTGCTCGGCTTCACGTTTTCGATCTCGCTGCAACGCTTCGACAAGCGCAGCGAGGCAGTGATCGACGAAGCCAATGCCATCGGCACCACGTACCTGCGCACGCAACTGCTGTCCCCGGCGCTGCGCGAGGACGCCCGGCAGCAGTTGCGGCAGTACCTGGACTTGCGCATTGCGTCGGGGGCCATCGCGCTCGCGAACCCGGCGGCACGGCAAACGCTGCTGGATCAGGCGGCTGACCGTCAGAGCAGCTTGTGGCAGCTGGCGGTGCTGGCCGCCGAAGCCGACAGCCGGCCGGTCACCTCGGGACTGTACATACAGGCGCTGAACGAGCTGATCGACGCCTATGGCCGCCGCGACGCAGCCCTGAATCGGCATGTACCGGAAGTGGTGCTGTTCCTGCTGTTCGCGACCTTCCTGTTGACCAGCACCATCGTCGGCTATTCGGCCGGCCTCGCCGGCCACCGGGCCACGTTCGTGACCTACGTCATGATCAGCCTGATCGTGGTGCTGGTGTTCATCATCGTCGATCTTGATCGACCCCGCCGCGGCCTGATCCAGGTCGACCAGACCAGCCTCTACGACCTGCGGGCAACGATGGTATCGGCCCCGCTACCGACCCCAGCCCACTCCATCCAGTGAGCCCCCGGACCTCGCGCCGTGGCGGGTCACGCACAGTGCACCGCATGCGCCCGGTCCCGTGCTAGCCTCAAACCGTGCCGACCATATGAGCACGTAAACGGGGGAGCGGAACCATGCAAACAGCAACACGACTTGCACGCCTTTGTCTGGCGGCCGGCTGCTTTATCGTCGGCACCTTTTCGTCGGCAGCGCTTGCCGGCGACCAGGACTTCACGGTGGACAATGCCACCGGCGTCGATATCCACCAGCTCTATGTTTCGCCGCATTCGACCAACGACTGGGAAGAGGACATCCTCGGGCAGGACGTGTTGCCAGCCGGCGACAGCGTGGAGATCGCCTTCAGTCGTAGCGAGGATGAGGAAATGTGGGATCTGCGGGTCACCGACAGCGACGGCAATGCCATCGTCTGGGAGAATCTCAACCTGCTCGAAATCTCCAACGTGACCTTGCATTATCGTAATGGTCGCGCCTGGGCCGAAGTCGAGTAGCCGGCCTGCTGATGCCGGTCGGCACGATCGCTGACCGGCATCGGCCCAATGCATCGTCACGCCCTGGTGATCTGCCCTTGTCACAGCCAACCGGAGTCGAGATGGACAACGAGAGTCCCGATCAGGCGCTCGAATACGTCGG